>NZ_JBNZGA010000005.1:0-279560 GCF_050573415.1 Paenarthrobacter sp. NEAU-H11
GAGCGCCTGCACGGGCGGGTCCGGCGGGGCGGCCGCCCGTGCTGTTTCGGCGTATGTCCCTGCTGTTTTGGCCACCAGCCCCGCCACCCTGGCCTGGACCCCGGCGGCCCCGGCAAGGATGTCCAGGCACCCGTCGGCCAGCCCGGCCAGCGGATCAGCAGCGGAAAACGGCTCCGAACCGCACCCGTCCGCCTCGGCAATGAGCACGGCAAGAGCGGCATTCATGTCCGCAAACGCCTTCGCCACCGCCGCTTTCCCCATACCAAAATCATCGCGCGAGGGTACGACATTATTGCGCTGGCTAGGGCGGGGCTGGATGTGCGACGCGTGTCTCAAGTCCAGCCGGCCGACATTGAATTCCGGGCAAGACCGGTGCAGGCAGCCGTTGACAAGCGTCAGAAGCGTTTGATCACGGAGATATTATTGACGAACTCGCTATGCATGTTGTATTTGAAGTGCTCGGCAATTGCGAGCCCGTTCTGCCCGCCGATGGTCCGCCAGACACCCCATAGCGAGCCGGTACGGTTCCATACGCTCTCGATGTTGTCGTTCATGCCGGTCGGGCCATACTCGTCCGCCAGGTTCGGGTCACCGACCTGGTACGCGGCCATGAGCCCAGAGCCATTTGGGCCCGCGAATGCGCAGAAGTGCGCTTCCGGACAGCGATCCCACCCCGTGGCAGCCTGCGCCGGGGCGGCGACGCCCGCAACCGCAATCAGTGCCGCAGCGGCCAGACCAACGCCGAGGTTCCCTGAAATTCGCATTTGTCTCCCCCATGAACAAGTGACTCGGCGCGGGATGCGCCCAGATCAGACTAGAACACGTACTCAGTTCCGTACACCTGTGAACTTCCGATACGGTGCAGACTGCGGAACCAACCATATTCCCCCGCCATTTCTGGCCAACGCCACAGAAGTGCGCTTCTGCGTTCCTTGCAGTCAGCTTCTGAGAATGACAGAGGGGACTCGCCCTACTCCTGCCGGGCCGGGACGTTGTCCCGGATCATGTTCGTTATACGGGCGGTGGACAGCCGGCGGCCCTGCCCGTCCGTAATCACAATTTCGTGGGTGGCCAGGGTCCTGCCCAGGTGGATGGCGGTGCAGGTTCCAGTTACAGTACCCGCCGCAATGGAGCGGTGATGCGTGGCATTCACCTCGATGCCGACGGCGTGGCGGTCCGGTCCCGCGTGCATCCCCGCGGCAAACGAACCAAGGGTCTCCGCCAGCACTACGTGGGCGCCGCCATGCAGAATGCCCGCAACCTGGGTGTTGCCCTCCACGGGCATGGTGGCAACGCTCCGCTCGGGACTCATTTCCAGGAAGTGAATCCCCATTTTCACCACCAGGGCGCCGATCCCGAACCGGCCCAGCCAACCGTGCAGGTGCTCAGGGATTCCGGCGGCCGCAAGCTCCCCGGCGAAAGGGCCGGGCGTGAAATTGTCCATCATGGCAACTAGGCTGGCACCTGTGAGTGAAACAACCAAACCGGCCCCTTTCCCGTCCCAAACCTTGCAGGAGGACAAAGCACCGCAGGGTTCCGCCACCCTTGAGGACGCTGCAGTCGGGGAAGGCGCAGGCCGGGGCAATGTCCCGGCACAGGCCAGTGGCTCGGTTTCTGCGACGGAAGCCCCGGTGGTTCCCATGACGGGACAGCCGCGCCTTTTGGTGCTGGACGGACATTCCATGGCATTCCGCGCGTTTTTTGCGCTGCCCGCGGACAAGTTCTCAACCACGAACGGGCAGCACACCAACGCCATTCACGGATTCACCTCCATGCTGATCAATCTCATCAAGGAGCAGCAGCCCACCCACATCGCGGTGGCCTTCGACGTTTCGGACGAATCCACCCACCGCAAGACGGAGTACAGCGAATACAAGGGTGGCCGCAACGAGACTCCGCGGGAGATGAACAACCAGATCGACCTCATTGCGCAGGTCATGAAGGCCTGGGGCATCAAGACCATCACAATGCCCGGCTACGAGGCAGATGACATTCTTGCCACCCTCGCCACCATGGGAGAAAAAGCAGGGTACGAAGTGCTGCTGGTCTCGGGGGACCGCGATGCGTTCCAGCTCATCACCGACAACGTTTTTGTGCTGTACCCCAGGAAGGGCGTCAGCGACATTCCGCGGATGGATGCCGCTGCCATTGAGGCGAAGTACTTCGTCAGCCCCAGCCGGTACTCGGATCTTGCTGCGCTGGTGGGCGAAACGGCGGACAACCTCCCCGGCGTGCCCGGGGTCGGGCCCAAGACGGCCGCCAAGTGGATCAATCTTTACGGCGGGCTCGACGGCGTCCTGGAGCACCTGGATGCGATTGGCGGGAAGGTGGGCGATGCGCTGCGCGAAAACGTCGAGGCCGTCAAGCGGAACCGCCGCCTGAACCAGCTGCACACGGACCTTGAGCTTCCCGTCACGCTGGATGACCTTTACCAGCCGCGGCCGGACCAGGCCGCCCTGGAGGACCTGTTCGACAAGCTTGAGTTCAAGACCATCCGCAGCCGGCTCTTTGCGCTCTACGGCGATGCGGACAAGCCTGCCGCGGAACGGGAAAGCATCGACACGCCGCAGTACGTCGTGCCGGGCAGTGCCGCGGAGCTGTCAGCGTTCCTCGACGCCGGCGCGGGGCAGCGCTCCGCCGTCTCCGTCGACCTTGTCCCCGGCCGCATCGGCGAGGACGCCGCGGCGCTGGCGATTGTCCGGCACGGCGCTGCCGCCTATGTCGACCTGTCAAGCCAGGACGCCGAGTCGGAGAACGTCCTGGCCGGCTGGCTGCGGGACCCGGAAGCGCCGAAGGTCCTGCACGGTTTCAAGGCCGCACTGAAAGCCCTGACGTCCCGTGGACTGGAGCTGGAAGGCGTGGTGGATGACACCTCCATCTCCGGCTACCTCATCCAGCCGGACCGGCGCACCTACGAACTCGCGGAGCTGGCCCAGCACCACCTCAACGTAGGGATCCCTGCCGCCACGGCCAAGGCAGGCCAGCTGGAGCTCTCCTTCGACGGCGAGGACGACGCCGCAGCCGACGCGCTGGTCCAGGCGGCCGCCGTCGTGCTGGCCCTGAGCCGCTACTTCGAGGACGAACTCAAGGAGCGCAAGGCGGAGGAACTGCTCTCCACCCTCGAGCTGCCGGTCAGCCGTGTCCTGGCGGACATGGAGCTCGCCGGCATTGCCATTGACATGGCGCGCATGGATGACCAGATCGCCGATCTGGCCCGGGTCATCGACCAGGCGCAGGAGCAAGCGTTCGCGGCGATCGGGCATGAGGTGAACCTGGGCTCTCCCAAACAGCTTCAGACGGTCCTGTTCGAGGAACTCCAGTTGCCCAAGACCAAGAAGATCAAGTCGGGCTACACCACGGACGCCGCATCTTTGAAGAACCTGCTGGAAAAGACGGGGCACGAGTTCCTGGTGCAGCTGATGGCGCACCGGGAGGCCGCCAAGCTGAGCCAGATGCTCGAATCCCTGAAGAAGTCCGTGGCCGAGGACGGCCGGATCCACACCACCTACGCCCAGAATGTGGCAGCGACAGGCCGCATCTCCTCCAACAACCCGAACCTGCAGAACATCCCTATCCGCAGCGAGGAAGGCCGGCGGGTCCGCGGGATCTTCGTGGTGGGGGAGGGCTATGAGTGCCTGCTGTCCGCCGATTATTCCCAGATCGAAATGCGCATCATGGCCCACCTGTCCGGTGATCAGGGCCTGATCCAGGCCTACAGGGACGGTGAGGACCTGCACCGGTTCGTCGGCTCGAACATCTTCCATGTGCCCACCGAAGAGGTCACCAGCGCCATGCGCTCCAAGGTGAAGGCAATGTCCTATGGCCTGGCCTATGGCCTGACATCGTTCGGCCTGTCCAAGCAGCTGGAGATCTCCGTCGATGAGGCACGGACCCTCATGAAGGACTACTTCGACCGGTTCGGCGCTGTCCGCGACTACCTCCGCGGCGTGGTGGACCAGGCCCGCATTGACGGGTACACCGCAACCATCGAGGGACGCCGGCGCTACCTGCCGGACCTCACCAGCACGGACAGGCAACTCCGGGAGAACGCCGAGCGGATTGCCCTGAACAGTCCCATCCAGGGCTCGGCCGCGGACATCATCAAGCGCGCCATGCTGGGAGTCCACGCCGAGTTGAAAGCGCAGGGGCTGAAATCACGGATGCTGCTCCAGGTCCACGACGAACTGGTCCTGGAAGTGGCAGCCGGTGAGCGCGCGGCCGTGGAGAAGCTGGTTACCGAGCAGATGGCCGCCGCCGCGGACCTGAGCGTCCCGCTGGAGGTCCAGATCGGCGTCGGCCCCAGCTGGTACGACGCCGGCCACTAGGGGGTGTTGATGCTGGCCAGGCGCCGGGGATCTTGGCTAGGCTCAGGTGCGTGGCTGATCTGAGTGGAAACTATGAAATCCGGCGCTTTGACGCTGTGTCCAAGGGCAAGGACGGTTACGCCGAGGCCGAAACCTGGAGCCGCGCCGTGTCCTTCGGCTTCCACGAATCCACCCGGACGCCGGAACACGTCGCGAAGACGCTTGAGACGTATGAGGCCGACCGGCGCGTCCTCACCGGCGCCTACCAAACCGGCCCGGTAGCGCCGTCGTCGCTGCCCGCCGACGTGCCGGTGGCCACCTTCGGCACCATGCGCAACACGCTCAACGTCGGCTTCGGGCACCTGGTGGAAGCCCACCTGGTCACCGCTGTCACCGTCCGCACCTCGCACCGGCGGCGCGGCCTGCTGCGGCGGATGATGAGCGAGGACCTGCAGCTCGCGAAAGACGACGGGGTTGCGGTGGCGGCGCTGACCGCGTCAGAGGGAACCATATATGGCCGGTTCGGCTACGGCGTGGCCAGCTTTGAACGCAACATCAAGGTTGACACCAGCGCGCGGTTCAGCCTGCCGCACCAGCCCGCCGGCACCGTGGAGGTCGCCGATCCCAAGGCATTGCTGCAGCTGGCTCCGGAAGTCTTCGACCGGGTGCACCGGCTGACCCCGGGGTCCGTAGGGCGGCAGGACTGGTACCGGCAGCTTGCGTCGGGCTCGCTCGGCCGCGACGGCAAGGAGGACCCCGCCATCAAGGTGGCGCTCCATTACGGGCCCGCCGGAACCGTCGACGGCTACGTCTCCTACAAGTTCCTCGGCTGGGACACCGAGCCCTACACCGTGGAAGTGGTGGACCTGCTGGCCGGCACCAATGATGCCTACCTGGAACTCTGGCAGTTCCTTGGCGCCATCGATCTGGTGGAGCGCGTGTCCTGGACGGAAGCCCCGTTGGACGACCCGCTGGCCTGGGCCCTGGACGATCCGCGCTGCATCGACTCCTCGGACAGCCGGGACATGCTCTGGCTGCGCATCCTCGATGTCCCGAAGGCACTGGCCGGGCGGCACTACCCGGCAGGAGGCCGCCTGGCGCTGAAAGTCCTGGATCCGCTCGGCCTCACGGCCGGAACGTACGCTCTTTCCGCCGACGCCGGCCAGGCCGCCGTCGAGCGCCTGCCGGAGACGGCGGAGGCGGACCTGACCCTGGACGTCTCCGCGCTGTCCTCGATGTACGTCGGCGGGGTCAGTCCGGTCACGCTGGCGGCAGCGGGCAAGGTCCGGGAGCACACGGCCGGATCCGCGCTGAAGGCCAGGCAGATGTTCGCCGTCGAGCGCTCGACGCATTGCCTTACCCACTTCTGAGGTCACTGGCAGCCTGCGGTCCCCTTCCCGGGTGGCCGCGTCATGCGCGTGCCCTGCCTCGCCGCTTTTGACCCGTGTTGCGGGCAGCGACTAGAATAAACGGGCGTGTACTACGTGCACGTATTTGCAGTTAAATATATTCTCAGCAATCCACAAAATCAGGATGACCCGGAGGATCCGTCGGATTCACCGCAAATCGCGCCTGCGTTCCATAACGCGGGCGCGCCGGTTTGCCTGACCGACTAACTATCCACAACGGAGCCCCTACTACATGACCATCACCTCCACCGAGAAGCCCGGTACCCCCGTAGTCGCCATTAACGACATCGGTACCGCTGAGGACTTCCTCGCAGCAGTCGACGCGACCATCAAGTACTTCAATGACGGAGACCTCGTCGAAGGTACCGTCGTCAAGGTCGACCGCGACGAAGTCCTGCTCGACATCGGTTACAAGACCGAAGGTGTCATCCCCTCCCGCGAGCTTTCCATCAAGCACGACGTTGACCCCGGAGACGTCGTCTCCGTTGGCGATCAGGTCGAAGCCCTGGTGCTCACCAAGGAAGACAAAGAAGGCCGCCTGATCCTCTCCAAGAAGCGCGCGCAGTACGAGCGTGCCTGGGGCGACATCGAGAAGGTCAAGGAAGAAGACGGTGTCGTCACCGGTACCGTCATCGAGGTCGTCAAGGGTGGTCTTATCCTCGACATCGGCCTGCGCGGCTTCCTGCCCGCATCCCTCGTCGAGATGCGCCGTGTGCGCGACCTTGCTCCGTACATCGGTCAGCAGATCGAAGCCAAGATCATCGAGCTGGACAAGAACCGCAACAACGTTGTGCTGTCCCGCCGTGCATGGCTCGAGCAGACCCAGTCCGAGGTCCGCTCCACCTTCCTCAACAAGCTGGAAAAGGGCCAGGTCCGTCCCGGCGTCGTTTCCTCCATCGTCAACTTCGGTGCATTCGTGGACCTGGGCGGCGTAGACGGCCTGGTTCACGTTTCCGAGCTGTCCTGGAAGCACATCGACCACCCGTCCGAGGTTGTCGAAGTTGGCCAGGAAGTCACCGTCGAGGTTCTCGAGGTCGACCTGGACCGCGAGCGCGTCTCCCTGTCGCTCAAGGCTACGCAGGAAGATCCGTGGCAGACCTTCGCCCGCACCCACGCCCTGGGCCAGGTTGTCCCGGGTAAGGTCACCAAGCTCGTTCCGTTCGGTGCGTTCGTCCGCGTCGAAGACGGCATCGAAGGCCTGGTCCACATCTCCGAACTGGCTGTCCGCCACGTGGAGCTGGCAGAGCAGGTTGTCTCCGTTGGTGACGAGCTGTTCGTCAAGGTCATCGACATCGACCTGGAACGCCGCCGCATCTCGCTGTCCCTCAAGCAGGCCAACGAGGGCGTCGACGCCGACAGCACCGAGTTCGATCCCGCTCTGTACGGCATGGCCGCAGAGTACGACGAAGAGGGCAACTACAAGTACCCCGAGGGCTTCGATCCCGAGTCCAACGAGTGGCTTGAAGGCTACGAGAACCAGCGCGCCGCCTGGGAGCAGCAGTACGCTGACGCCCAGACCCGCTGGGAAGCACACAAGAAGCAGGTTGCCCAGCACGCTGCCGACGACGCTGCAGCTGCAACGTCCGGTGAGAGCGACTCCGGCACCACCAGCTACTCCTCGGAGCCGGCTGCTGAGTCCAACACCGGTGCAGGTACGCTTGCATCCGACGAGGCTCTCGCCGCCCTGCGTGAGAAGCTGACCGGCAACTAAGTGCCAACGGTCCGGACTTTTCCGGGCTGACACAACGGGCCCCCGCAAACGCGGGGGCCCGTTGTCGTTAAAGCAGCAACTGACTGGCACTTAGCGCTGCCAAACGCGATTTTTGGTGCGCTTGCTGCTAGTCAGTTGGGAGTGCGACGACGGCGCGGACAGTTCCGTCGTCGTCAGGCGTGAGAGTGGCGCCGGCGCCGGCAAGGATCCGCTGGGCGGCGGGGTTTCCGGCCAGGGTGCGGGCGGTCACCTCGGCGATTCCGGCGTTGCGGGCCTCAGCCAGGACCAGGCGAAGTGCCGCGCTTCCGATGCCGCGGCCCCGAAACCTCCTGCCGAGCCAGATCCCGGTTTCCGCGGTGTCCCGTCCGGTGCCGGCATCTACGCGCTTGAGCCGGATGGAGCCGGCGAGGGCGCCATCGGCAAGGATGCCCCAGGATTTCTCGCCGGCCGTCCCGTCGAGGCCTTCCGCGGCGGCGCGGTGGTAAGTGAAGAACCAGGCTGTCCGTTCAAGGTTCCAGCCCGGGCCGCCGAGCGGGGGAGCCACCTCATCCGGCGAAGCGTCCCGCTTGGCCAGGTCCAGGAGCTGTTCCAGCAGCTGTTCGTCGACGTCCAGCAGGGACACGTCAGGCAAGCGGGACATCCACCCACTCCGTTCCTTCCATCGTCAGGGCGGCGCTGCCGGCGGTGAGGAGCTGCACGCGCCCGGCCGCAGCGGCAATGGCTGCGGGCTCGTCCGGCACGGCCACGCGCAGGACGGTGTGCCCGGCGGCGTAGCTGGTCCCGGCCATCACGAATCCCGCGGAGCGCAGGTCGTTTTCCAGCCGGCCGGCAGCAGCGTGCGGCACTTCGGCGGCACAGATGCGCAACCTGCTCCGGCGCACCATGGGCACCAGGGACAGCGCCGAGGAGACGGACTCCGAGTAGGCGCGCACCAAACCACCGGCACCCAACAGGACGCCACCGAAATAGCGCACGACGACGGCACTGACGTCGCTGAGGTCGGCCACCCCGGGGAGTGTCTCCCTTTTGGCGAGGGCCTCAAGCATCGGAAGGCCGGCCGTCCCCGAGGGCTCACCGTCGTCATTGGAGCGCTGGATGTTCCGGTCCGGGCCGATGATGAACGCTGAGCAGTGGTGGCGTGCGTCATGGAATTCGCGGCGCAGGCCGGTGACCAGGTCGCGTGCCAGTTCTTCGGTGCCGGCGCGGCGCAGGACGGTGATGAACCGGGAGCGCTTGATCTCGATCTCGTGGCGGAAATCGGGTCCGGCCGCCAGGGTGGTGTAACCCGTGGCCCTGCTGTCTTCCTCTTGCACCCGGCCCAGTCTAGGCCCAAGTTCCCCTGGCCCGGCAACGGCTGGAGTAGGGGTTGCGGCTCGTGATTAAGGATCGATTAAGGCGTCAGCGGGAATCTGGGAACACCAGGAAACGGAACCAGCAGAGTATTCCGAACAGGAAAGGGAGAGCCTGACCATGAAGCGGGTAGAAGCCTCAAGCCGCAGCACGCATCAAACAGGTCTTTTCCGGATTGAATCGCCGGAAATCCTTCCGCAGCCTGGCCGGCGCGGCACCCCAGGTTCCGCCTACGGCAACAACTGGGTTGAAGAGATTTGGCCGGACTGCCTGGTGGACCGCACCAAGTCCAACCCGGCAGCACTGGAGGACCTCCTGGCGCCAAGGGCCGGTTCGCCTTACTGAACTCTTCGCCGAATCCGGCGCAATGCCTGAACCGAAGACGGTCAGGAAAAAACCCTGTCATCCATCCGGGGTGGCACCGCAAGAAAGGAGCAGTACATTGTTCACATCCAAAGGAAATCACCGGATTCCTGCCCACATGGCCGGACCTGCGTCAGTGGATGGCAAGCGGTCTGATGGAACCAAAAAGAGGAAGCTGTTCCTTTCCATCGCAACTGTTGCCGCAGCCGGTTTCTCAGGAGTGATTGCCGCGCCCGCGAATGCATCTTCGACGACGTCGGATGGCGCGACGGACCTGCAGGCACACTCGATAGCCGCGCCTTACGGTGAAGAGGAAATCCGCACCCTGCAGCAGCTCGGCGACTTTCTTGGCGCCAGCTCCCGCATCACGGCTAACCAATACGCCCTGGGCCATATGTACTAGAACTGTTAGGGCATGACCCCGGGCGCCGGGGCGGTTGTCCGGATGAATTCCGGCCGGGTCCGGTCCATGGCACCACAGGAGACGCGCCGTGGACCTGGACCGGACCTGAACCTGGACCCGGACCGGGGGATTAGGGTGGGGGAGTGCTCAAGATCGGGTTGACGGGCGGCATCGCCTCAGGAAAATCAGTGGTTGCCTTGCGCCTGAAGGAACGCGGCGCGGTGCTGGTGGATGCTGATGCATTGGCGCGGGAAGTGGTGGAGCCGGGCTCCGAGGGCCTGGACAGCGTTGTGGCTGAGTTTGGCCGGGATGTCCTTGGCCCGGATGGCCGCCTTGACCGGCCCAGGCTCGGGGACCTGGTCTTTGGAGATCCGGCACGGCTCGCGGTGCTGAATGGAATCGTCCACCCCTTGGTCCGTTCGCGTGCGGCCGCCATCGTGGAAGCTGCAGCAGGAGATGCCGTCGTGGTGCAGGACATTCCCCTGCTGGTGGAAACCGGACAGGGGAGCGACTTCCACCTTGTGGTGGTGGTCGACGCGCCGGACGACGTGCGGCTCCAGCGAATGCTGGAGCACCGCGGGATGACGCGCGAAGCTGCACTGTCGCGGATGGCTGCGCAGGCAACGCGGGAGGAACGGCTGGCCGCGGCCGACGTCGTCCTGGACAACTCCGGCAGCGTGCAGCACCTGCTGGACCAGGTGGACCGGCTCTGGGATGACCGGCTGGTGCCCTTCGCCCGCAACCTCGCCGCGGGCAGGCGTGCGCCGAGGAACTGCGGTCCTGTCCTGGAGCCGTATCGGGAGGAATGGGCCAAGGAGGCGGCCAGGATCTCCGCGAGGCTGAAGACCGCGGCCCCCGGGCTCATCCTGGCGGTGGACCACATTGGCTCCACGTCCGTCCCCGGGCTCGCTGCCAAGAATGTTATAGACCTGCAGGTTGCGGTTTCCGGCCTGGACGCTGCAGACACTGCTGCACCCCTGCTGGCGGCAGCCGGGTTCCCCGTGGTGCCCGGCGCCGGGTCCGATACGCCCAAGCCGTCGGCGCCGGATCCCGGGCAGTGGCAGAAACGGTTCCATGCCAACGCGGACCCCGGGCGTCCGGTCAACATCCACGTCCGTGTTGCCGGCTCGCCCGGATGGCGCTATGCCTTGATGTTCCGGGACTGGCTGCGTGCCGACCCGTCCGCACGCACGCTGTATGCACGGCATAAGGCAGGCCTTGCGGGACGTTTCGCCGGGTCGGCGGGCACCAGGGCGTACGCAGAGGCCAAGGAACCGTGGTTCACGGACGTTGCCTGGCCCCTCATGTCCGCCTGGTCCGAGGAGACCGGCTGGGCGCCGCCGTCGTACGCGTCCTGAAGGCATCCGCGGACCGGCGGAAAGCTGTTCGCCCGTAACGGACGGGCCGCAATAGTGTCGGTGCCCGGTTGTAGATTAGATCCATGAGCCTTGCGCAGGATATCAACCGTGTTGTGGCGCCCTTTGAGGTCATCAGCGAATTCAAGCCCGCCGGCGACCAGCCCGCCGCCATTGCCGAACTGACGGAGCGCATCAGGAACGGCGAGAAGGACGTGGTGCTGCTCGGTGCCACGGGTACGGGCAAGAGCGCCACCACCGCCTGGCTTATCGAGCAGGTGCAGCGGCCCACCCTGGTGATGGTCCAGAACAAGACCCTGGCGGCGCAGCTGGCCAACGAATTCCGCGAGCTGCTGCCAAACAACGCGGTGGAGTACTTCGTTTCCTACTACGACTACTACCAGCCCGAGGCCTACGTCGCCCAGACGGACACCTTCATCGAGAAGGACTCCTCCATTAACGAGGAAGTTGAAAGGCTCCGCCACTCAGCCACCAACGCCCTGCTGACCCGCCGGGACGTGATCGTCGTCGCCACTGTCTCCTGCATCTACGGCCTGGGCACGCCCGAGGAATACATCGCAGGAATGGTCACGCTCCGCAAGGGGGCGGAGATGAACCGTGACGACCTCCTCCGCAAATTCGTGTCCATGCAGTACGCCCGCAACGACATGGACTTCCATCGGGGCACGTTCCGCGTCCGCGGGGACACGGTGGAGATCATCCCGATGTACGAGGAACTGGCTATCCGGATCGAGTTCTTCGGGGATGAGATCGAGAATATCCAGACACTCCACCCGCTGACCGGTGAGGTGATCCGCGACGAAGAGGAAATGTACGTCTTCCCCGCGTCGCACTACGTGGCTGGACCCGAACGGATGTCCCGGGCCATCAAGCGGATCGAGGATGAGCTCGCTGATCGGCTGAAGGTACTGGAAAGCCAGAACAAGCTGGTGGAAGCGCAGCGGCTCCGGATGCGGACCATGTACGACCTCGAGATGATGCAGCAGATGGGCTTCTGCAACGGCATCGAGAACTATTCGGCGCACATCGACGGCCGCGCCCCCGGAACGGCCCCCCACTGCCTCCTGGACTACTTCCCGGACGACTTCCTCCTGGTGGTGGACGAGTCCCACGTGACCATCCCGCAGATCGGCGCCATGTACGAAGGCGACATGTCGCGCAAGCGGAACCTGGTGGACTTCGGCTTCCGCCTGCCCTCGGCCATGGACAACAGGCCGCTGAAATGGGACGAGTTCCTGCAACGCGTTGGCCAGACCGTTTACCTGTCCGCCACGCCGGGCAAGTATGAACTGGGCAAGGCCGACGGTTTTGTGCAGCAGATCATCCGGCCCACGGGCCTCATCGATCCCGAGGTGGTGGTGAAGCCCACCAAGGGTCAGATCGACGACCTGCTGGGCGAGATCAAGACCCGTACGGACAAGAACGAGCGCATCCTGGTCACTACCCTGACCAAGCGGATGGCCGAGGACCTTACGGACTACCTCCTCGGGCATGGCATCAAGGTGGAGTACCTGCACTCCGACGTCGACACCCTGCGGCGCGTGGAGCTGCTGCGCGAACTCCGGATGGGCAAGTTCGACGTCCTGGTGGGCATCAACCTGCTCCGTGAGGGCCTGGACCTTCCCGAAGTGTCCCTTGTCAGCATCCTCGATGCGGACAAGGAGGGCTTCCTGCGGTCGTCCACGTCCCTGATCCAGACGATCGGCCGCGCTGCCCGCAACGTCTCCGGCCAGGTGCACATGTACGCCGACCGCATCACGGACTCCATGGCGCAGGCCATCGACGAGACAAACCGGCGCCGCGCCATCCAGGTTGCCTACAACACCGAACACGGCGTGGACCCGCAGCCGCTGCGGAAAAAGATCGCCGACATCACGGACCAACTGGCCAAGGAAGACGCCGATACCCAGGAGCTGCTGAAGAACAACCGGCTGGCCAAGGGAGGAAAGCGGAAGTCCGCCGCAAAGGGTGCCGCCCAGGTCCGCTCGGACGGCCTGGCAGCGGCCCCGGCCGAGGACCTGGTGGGCCTGATCGAACAGCTGACGGAGCAGATGCACGGCGCCGCTGCCGAGCTGCAGTTCGAAGTGGCCGCCAGGATCAGGGACGAGGTCAGCGAGCTGAAGAAGGAGCTCCGGCAGATGCAGGCTGCCGGGCACGCCTGACACAAACATCAACAGGGGACGGGCGGGCGGCCCGCCTGGGGTAGAGTTAACGTCACGTAGGGGAGTATCCCGAGCGCTACGATCGTCAACACGCAGGGCATGGTTGCCCCGCCGGGCGTAGCGGGCCGCCGTTTCAGCACCAAGTGCGCAGGCAGGCCGGAGAGACTTACACCGCATCTCTGTACCCTGCGAAAGGCTACCCTGTGCTCGAATTGCCCGTCTGGTTTGAGGTCGGCTCCTTTGTCGTCCTTGGCCTGATCCTCCTGACCGACCTTCTCCTGGTGGTCCGCCGCCCGCACGAACCCTCCATGAAGGAAGCCGGACTCTGGGTGGCCTTCTACGTCACTCTGGCCCTGGTGTTCGCCGGCGCCATGTTCGCTTTCACCGGCCCGGAATTCGGCGGCCAGTTCGTCGCCGGCTGGGTGACGGAATACAGCCTCAGCATCGACAACCTGTTTGTCTTCATCATCATCATGGCCAGGTTCTCCGTGCCCCGGAAGTACCAGCAGGAAGTGCTGATGGTGGGCATCATCATCGCCCTGATCCTGCGCGGCATCTTCATCCTGCTCGGCGCGATCGTGATCGAGCAGTTCAGCTGGGTGTTCTACATCTTCGGCGCGTTCCTGCTCTGGACCGCATGGAAGCAGGCCCAGGACGAGGGCGAAGACGAAGAAGACCGGGAGAACCCGCTGATCGCCAAGATCCGCAAGGTCATCCCCATGTCCGAGAAGTTCGACGGCGGCAAGCTGCGCACCACCGTGAACGGCAAGAAGGTCTTCACCCCCATGCTGATCGTGTTCATCACCATCGGCCTCACGGACCTGCTCTTCGCCGTCGACTCCATCCCCGCAATCTTCGGCCTCACCCAGAGCCCCTTCATCGTGTTCACGGCCAACCTGTTCGCCCTGATGGGCCTGCGCCAGCTGTACTTCCTGCTCGGCGGCCTCATGAACCGCCTGATCTACCTGAAGCACGCGCTCTCCTTCATCCTCGCGTTCATCGGCGTCAAGCTGGTCCTGCACGCCATGCACGTCAACGAGCTTCCGTTCATCAACGGCGGGCAGCACATTGAATGGGCCCCCGAAATCCCCACGTTCGTTTCCCTGGGCGTCATCGTTGGCACCATCGTCATCGCGGTGGTCGCCAGCCTGGTCAGCTCCAAGGCCAAGGAAGCGCACCTGGACCCCCGCCTCGAGGAGGACGTCCGGAGGAGCCACAGCGACGCCGAGTAGGCGTCCCTGGTCCTCCTGACCCGGACAATCCCGGCCGTATCCTGCGGCCGGGATTGTCGCTTTAAATCCCCTCTGCAGGAGGCGCATGGGGGGACTATGCTCGGACCATGGCCCCCACCCTGATATCGGACCAACAGGTGCGCCTCGTGCAGCGGCGCACGGTGGTGCTGCTGAGCGCGGCCCAGATTTTTGGCGGAATCGGCACCGGTGCCACGGTTTCGATCGGGTCCATCCTCGCCGTCGAACTGTCCGGATCGAGTGCCTGGGCCGGCGCCGTCGCCACGGTCATGACCCTCGGCGCAGCCCTGGCTGCCCTGCCGCTTGCCTCGCTGGCGGACCGCCGGGGACGCCGGATCGGCCAGGTGGCCGGGCTGTCCGCGGCCCTCGCAGGCACGGTCCTGATGGTGCTCGCGGTGGTGTCCGGCCTTTTCGTCCTGCTGGTGCTCGGCGCAGCCGGGATCGGTGTGGGTACCGCCGCCAGCCTGCAGGCCCGCTTCGCCGCCGTCGACCTTGCGGACCCGGAGCACCGCGGCAGGGCCCTGTCCGCCGTGGTGTGGGCCGTAACCGTTGGCGCCGTCGCCGGACCCAACCTCATCCAGCCCGGCACCGTGGTGGGACAGGCGCTGGGCCTTCCGCCGGTGGCAGGGCCTTTCGTAATTGCCGGAGCCGGGCTTCTCCTGGCGAACGTCCTGCTCTTTACCGGCCTGCGGCCGGATCCGCTGCTGCTGGCCAGGGAACTTGCGCCGCAGCAGGCGCGCACCGGCGCCCCCGGCACGGCACAACAAACGCCGGCAGCACCGGAGGGCAGCGGCGCGGGGGCAGGCACCAACGGGCAGGCAAAGCGCGACGGCGGCTCGCTGGTCCGCGGGCTCCGGGCCATCCGCGGCTCCCGGACCGCGCTCCTGGCAGTGGCCGCCGTCGTCGGGGCCCACGCGGTGATGGTGGGCGTGATGTCCATGACGCCACTCCACCTGCAGGAACTGGTCGAAGGGCCGGGCGCGAGCCACGCGGGCCACACGGCGTCCGGTGACGTCCTGGTGATCATCGGTTTCACCATTTCGCTGCACATCGCCGGGATGTTCGCTTTGTCGCCGGTGATGGGCTGGCTGACGGACAAGGCCGGCAGGGCGCAGACCATCATGATTGGCTTCACCCTGCTGATCACCGCCGTAGCTGTTGCCGGATTCGGCCAGGCATCCACGGGGGCGGTGGCGGCAGGCCTGGTTTTGCTGGGCCTGGGCTGGTCCGCGGCCACGGTGTCCGGTTCCACCCTGCTTGCCGAGAGCGTCGGCCGGGACTCCCGTGTAGTGGTGCAGGGGGTTTCGGACATGCTCATGGGTGCAGCGGGGGCCGTGGGCGGGGCGGTGTCGGGCCTGGTCCTCAGCTGGATCGGCTACCTGGGCCTGAACCTGCTGGGCGGCGTGGTGGGCGCAGCCGTCCTGGCCGCGGCGTTCGTGACTATGGTGGCCGGCCGGCGCGCGTCAGCGCCCGCCTGACCTGGCCATACCCAGCAGCCTGGCGAAGATCGCCTCCCCGTCGTCGGCGATGCCATCGTGGTGGAAGTCGCCGGTCTCCCATACCTGCAGCCCGCGCACCGCGGACGCTGTTTCCAGGGAGAGTTTCCGGTCCACATAGATGTCGTCCGAGTAGACGGCGGCCGCCGCCGGAACGGTATTGGCCCCCAGCCGGGCAACATCGTAGAGCGGCTTCCAGTCCGTTTTGGCTGCAAGCAGGTCCGCCACGTCCCGGAGGGGCTGAAGCGCGGGGTCCTGTTCGAAGTACCACGGATAAACCATCTCGCCCGTCAGCAGCAGCGGCTCGGCGTCCGGCCGGAACTCCGGGTAGTCCGCCAGTACCCGCCAGGCGGACCAGCCGGTCGCCTGCCCCTGGCCGTAGATGGATTCATGCATCAGCGCGTAGAGGGGATTGGACCGGCGCGATACGATGCCCTGCACCTGGTCCAGGAAGGCATCCGAGAGCCGGGTGCCTTCCGCTGTTTCCGTGAAGGCGTCCTCCAGCAGGTGATGCAGGCTGTCCACGCGCGTATTGCCGCCGAGGAAGGAACCCACCATCTGGAAGCGCTCCACGGTGAGCGGGCCGCCGTCGGGAAGGAACTCCGGGGTGCTCCTAAGGTGGCGGGCAATCCGGTCAACCATGTCCCGGTCCTCCGGGTACCAGCCGAAGTACTCGGCGTTGCGGGCCGCAACGCGCTGGAACGTAGCCCGGTAGACGTCATCGGCCGGGCCGGTCAGCGGCGCAAGGCCGCCGGTCACCAGGACCTCCTTCAGGCCCTCCGGTGCAAAGGACAGGTACGTCAGTGCGCAGAAGCCGCCGTAGCTCTGGCCGTACACCGTCCACGGGCCCGCCCCCAGGGCATCCCGGATCAGCTCGGCGTCGGCCACGATGGAATCCGCACGGAAATGCTCCAGGTACGCGGCCTGGTCCGCTGCGGACCCCCGCAGCGGCAGGGTGTTCCGGTCCGCAGGCGTGGAGAGCCCCGTTCCGCGCTGGTCCAGCATGAGGATCCGGAAGTCCTTGGCAGCCGCTTTGCTCCAGCCGCCCAGCGAGCCAAACCTGTTGCCGCGCCCGCCGGGACCGCCCTGGAGGAACAGGAGCCACGGAAGACCCGCGGCCTGGTTCTCGCTGTGCGCGGCCGAAACGTACTCCCGGGCAAAGACGGTGATTGTTTCGCCCGAGGGGGAAGAATGGTCCAGCGGCACTGTGAAAAAGTGCTCCGTGGTCCGCATCCCGCGGAACTGGTGCTTCGCCCTTACCTCATGCCTTGCCCGGACCGCCGGGCCTGCCGGCGATGGCATCCCTGCACTAGCCATTGGCAGGGGCGGGGACGGCACTGCCGAACTGTTCGAGGGCCTGGCCGGTGAGCCGGAACGTGGACCAGCCGTCCATGGGCCTGGCGCCGAGGCGCCGGTAGAAGTTGATGGACGGCTCATTCCAGTCAAGGACGCTCCACTCCACCCTGGCGTAGCCGTTCTCCACGGCGATGGCGGCAAGGTGCTGGAGCAGGGCCTTTCCGTGTCCTTCGCCGCGGGCTTCCGGGCTCACGTAAAGGTCCTCCAGGTAGATGCCGTGCACGCCTTCCCAGGTGGAATAGTTCAGGAACCACAAAGCGAACCCCTGGACTTCGCCGGCCCCGTTCTCTGCCATGGCAGCGAACACGCGCGGGTTCTCTCCGAACAGCACCTGCTGCAGCATCCCGGGGGTGTTCCGGACGGCGTCAGGTTCCTTCTCGTAGTGCGCCAGTTCGTGGATCATCCGGAGGATTGCGGGTACGTCTTGCGGGGTTGCGGGGCGGATTACACTCATTGTTCGAGCTTACCGCCGGCACCCGGCAGGCGCTGGCAGCGTTTAGAGCCGGTTGACCTCAGTCACCCTGATCACAGCCGTTCCGGTTTCGTCTGAGGCAGCCAGGTCCACCTCGGCGGAAATCCCCCAGTCATGGTTGCCGGCGGGATCGTCGAAGATCTGCCGGACCTTCCACCGGTCCTTTTCCTCCGTGATGATGAGCAGGGCCGGTCCCCGGGCGTCCGGCCCGGTCCCGATGTCGTCGTGTTCGTCAAAGTAGTCGTCCAGGGCGTCTTCCCAGCGCTCGGCGCCCCAGCCGGCTGCGGCGTCGAGTTCCCCCAGCGCGGCCGCGTCCTCGTCGGCGAACAGCTCAACGCGGCGGAACAGTTCGTTGCGCACCATCACCCGGAAGGCCCGGATGTTGGACGTGAGCGACGGCGGGGGCGGCGGCGGCGCGTCGTGCGGTGTCGGGGCGGCGCCCGAGGCCAGCTCCTCCCATTCGTCCAGGAGGCTGGAGTCCACCTGGCGGACCAGCTCGCCGAGCCAGGCAACCAGGTCCTCCAAATCCTCGCGCAGCATGTCCTGGGGAACGGTCTGCCGCAGGGCCTTGAAGGCGTCCGCGAGGTAGCGCAGGACTATCCCCTCCGAACGGGCCAGCCCGTAGAACTGCACGAACTCGCCAAAGTTCATGGCACGCTCGTACATGTCCCGGACCACGGACTTGGGGGCAAGCTCGAAATCGCCCACCCAGGGCGCGGCCTTCCGGTACACCTCGAAGGCTTCCCCGAGAATCTCCGCCAAGGGCTGGGGGTAGGACACTTCCTCGAGCATGGCCATCCGCTGGTCGTACTCGATGCCGTCGGCCTTCATGGCGGCCACCGCCTCGCCGCGGGCCTTCTTTTGCTGGGCGGACAGGATCTGCCGCGGCTTCTCCAGGGTCGCCTCGATCACGGACACCACGTCCAGGGCGTACGACGGCGACTCCGGGTCCAGGAGTTCAAGTGCGGCCAGTGCGAAGGGGGACAGCGGTTGGTTGAGTGCGAAGTTCGGCTGGAGGTGGACAGTCAGCCGGACGGTCCGGCCGTCGGGTCCCTGCTCTTCCGCAGGGATCCGCTCCACCACCTCGGCCGCGAGCAGTTCGCGGTAGATGCCCAGTGCCTTTTTCATGAGCTGCAGCTGGGAGGACCGGGTCTCGTGGTTTTCCGTCAGGAGGCGTCGGGCCGCCGCAAACGGGTCCCCGGGCCGTTCCATCAGGTTCATCAACATTGCGTGCGTCACCGTGAAGCTTGACGTCAACGGGTCCGGCACCGATTCGACGAGCCGCTTGAACGTGGGCTCGCCCCAGCTGACGAACCCCTCCGGCGGCTTCTTTTTCACCACCTGGCGCAGCTTCTTCTGGTCGTCACCGAATTTGGCCACGGCCTTGGCCATTGCCTTGACGTTCTCCGTCACGTGTTCGGGTGCCTGGACCACCACGGTCCCGGCGGTGTCGTAACCTGCCCGCCCGGCCCGGCCCGCAATCTGGTGGAACTCACGGGAGTTAAGCAGCCGGGTGCGGACGCCGTCGTACTTGCTCAGTGCCGTGAGCAGGACAGTGCGGATGGGCACGTTGATTCCCACGCCCAGGGTGTCGGTGCCGCAGATGACCTTCAGCAGCCCCGCCTGGGCCAGCTGCTCCACCAGCCGCCTGTACTTCGGCAGCATGCCCGCATGGTGCACGCCAATGCCGTGGCGGACCAGCCGGTTCAGGGTCTTGCCGAAACCGGCGGCGAACCGGAAGTTGGCGATCAGCTCTGCGATCTTGTCCTTCTCCTCGCGGGTGCAGACGTTGATGCTCATCAGCGTCTGTGCGCGGTCAATTGCCTCGACCTGGCTGAAGTGCACCACGTAGACCGGCACCTGCCTGGTGGAGAGCAGCTCCTCCAGCGTCT
The DNA here is from genome assembly GCF_050573415.1 of Paenarthrobacter sp. NEAU-H11. Lineage (NCBI taxonomy): Bacteria > Bacillati > Actinomycetota > Actinomycetes > Micrococcales > Micrococcaceae > Paenarthrobacter > Paenarthrobacter sp. NEAU-H11. The sequence goes on from NZ_JBNZGA010000005.1 coordinate 19,545, forward strand.
CGTGCACGGGGGTCTCGTGGTAGTAGTAATGCAGCGGAATGGGCCGTTCCGCGGAGCTCACCGTGGTGGTGGCGCGGCCCGTCAACGTTGTCAGGCCTTCCTCGAACCGGCTGACGTCCCCCAGCGTGGCGGACATCAGGAGGAACTGGGCCTGGGGGAGTTCCAGCAGGGGAACCTGCCACGCCCAGCCGCGCTGCGGGTCCGAGTAGAAATGGAACTCGTCCATGATCACCGTGCCGAGTTCCGCGGCTGCGCCTTCACGGAGAGCGGTGTTGGCCAGGATCTCGGCCGTGCAGCAGATGATGGGCGCATCCTGGTTCACGCCGGAATCGCCCGTGATCATTCCCACGTTCTCGGCGCCGAAAATATCGCACAGGGCAAAGAACTTCTCGGAGACCAGCGCCTTGATCGGCGCGGTGTAGTAGCTCCGCTGGCCCTGGGCCATGGCCTGGAAGTGGGCGGCGATGGCCACGAGGGATTTTCCGGACCCGGTGGGGGTGGCCAGGATGACGTTGGACCCCGTGGCCAGCTCCATAATGGCTTCGTCCTGTGCGGGATACAGGGCCAGTCCGCGGCTTTCCGTCCACTCAACGAACCGCGTGTAGAGGTCGTCGGGATCCACACCCACAGTACGGACGGAGGCGGGCAGATGGGGCAGCTGGTCAACGAGTTTCATTGATTGCCAGCTTAGTGCCCTGCCGTGCCCGGGATTCCGCCCCGCCCGGGTTAAGCTTCGCGATACAGAAGACGGCACCAGAATGCGGAGATGGATATGAAGTGGGATCCGGCGAAATATGTCCAGTTCGGAGACTACCGGGACCGGCCCTTTTTCGACCTGACCGGCAGGGTCCGGGCGGACCGGCCCGTCCAGGTGGTGGACCTTGGCTGCGGGCCCGGGAACCTGACCGCCACGCTCGCGGACCGCTGGCCCGGTTCCGACGTGGTTGGCCTTGACTCATCGGAAGAGATGCTCGCCAAAGCCGCCGGACGGGCGGAAAGGAACCCGTCCCTGCGCTTCGAACTGGCCGACATTTCGGAGTGGAAACCCTCCGGGCAGACCGACGTTGTGGTCAGCAATGCGGCCCTGCAGTGGGTGCCGGGCCACCAGGACATGATGCGGACCTGGCTGGATGCCCTCCGCCCCGGTGCCTGGTTCGCGCTCCAGGTCCCGGGGAACTTCAACGCCCCGTCCCATGCGTTGATGCGCGGGCTGGCGGGGTCACAGCGGTGGGTGCGGCAGCTCGGCGGGGTGCTGCAGGGCGGCGAGTCGGTGGGCGAGCCTGCGGACTACCTTCATCTCATGCTCGACGCCGGGTTCTCGGCTGACGCCTGGGAGACGACCTACCTGCAGGTGCTGGCCGGCACGGACGCCGTCCTGGAATGGGTCCGCGGCACAGCGCTCCGCCCCGTCCTTGCCGCCCTTTCCGCGGCGGAGGGGGCGGAATTCGAGTCGGAGTACGCAGCCGTGCTGCGGGAAGCGTATCCAGAAACGGGGCATGGCACCGTCTTTCCCTTTCGAAGGATCTTCGCCGTGGGGTGCAAGAACCGGTGACGAACCGGGCCGCTGGACGCTCTTCACACTCCAGTCACACGCGTGACAACTCCGGAATGTGATCTGGCCTACAATGACGGGGTGGCTGATGGGGGAGAGGCCGCCGCAGGCTGTTCCCTCCGCCGACTGACCCAACTGGAGGTACGTTGCTGATCGGACTGATGAGCCGGCTGCTTGGGGGCCACAAAGCCCATGTGGCTGCCATCGTAGTCCTCCAGCTGGTCCAGGCTGCGGCCACCCTGCTGCTGCCCACGGTCAACGCAGCAATCATCGATGACGGCATCGTTGCCGGAAACCACACAGTCATCCCGCGCCTGGGAATCACCATGGCGGCGCTGGCCGTAATCCAGGCCGTTGCCGCCATCGCCGCGGGGTACCTCGCCGCTGTGGCGGCCATGAGGATCGGGCACCAGCTGCGGGCGGAGATCTTCACCAAGATCCAGTCATTGTCCTCCCGGGAGGTGGCGGCCTTCGGAACCCAGAGCCTGGCCACCCGGGCCACCAACGACACCCAGCAGATCCAGGCGTTCGCGGTCCTCGTGTTCACCATGCTGGTTGCCGGCCCGGCCATGGGCCTGGGCGGCATTGTCCTGGCACTCCAGCAGGACCTGCCGCTGTCCGCGGTTGTGATCGTCATTGTGCCCCTGCTCCTGATCATCATGTACCTCATCGTGGGCCGCCTCATCCCGCTGTACCGCGAAGGGCAGGAACACCTCGACCGTGCAGGGGGCATCCTCCGCGAGCAGATCATGGGCGCCAACGTCATCCGGGCCTTTGTCCGACAGGACCACGAAGTCCGGCGCTTCGCCCGGATCAACAGCATCCTGACGGCCAACAACCTCCAGTCGGCGCTGCTGGTGGCAGGAATGCTGCCTCTGGTCATGCTGGTGGTGAACCTTTCCTCCGTGGCCGTTGTCTGGTTCGGCGGGCAGCGGATCCAGGCCGGACTGATGAACATCGGGGCGTTGGCCGCGTTCATTGCCTACATCCTGCAAATCCTCCTGGCCATCATGATGGCCATGTACGTGCTTATGACGGCGCCCCGGGCTGCAGTGTGCGCGGAGCGCATCGGCGCCGTACTTGATACCGAACCCTCCGTGCGCGACCCGCAGCAACCCAGTCTGTTGCTTCCCGCGCCGGCGGGCGGCGCGCAGCATCCGTCGGCCAGGCAGGGGGTTCTCCAGTTCAAAGGCGTGGGTTTTTCCTATCCCGGAGCGGAGGCCCCCGTCCTCGCGGACATCAGCTTCACAGCCGTTCCGGGCACTACCACCGCCATCGTGGGGTCCACTGGCAGCGGAAAGTCCACGCTGCTGAACCTCATTCCGCGATTCCTCGACCCGACGGCAGGAACCATCACCCTCGACGGCGCGGACATCCGGGAGCTGCGGCTCGACACCCTTCGTGCCGCCATGTCCATAGTCCCCCAGCAGTCCCACCTGTTTTCGGGGACCATCGCGGATAACCTCCGGATGGCAGCACCGGACGCATCGGACGCCGAGCTTTGGCGCGCCCTCGAGACGGCCCAGACCATGCGGTTCATGAGCGTGCTGCCGTTGGGGCTTGCCACCCCCGTTGGCCAGGGCGGGACCAACCTGTCCGGGGGGCAAAGGCAACGTTTGTGCATCACCCGCGCGCTGCTGAGGAAGGTGCCGCTGTACCTTCTTGATGACAGCTTCTCGGCGCTGGACTACGACACGGACGCGAGGTTGAGGCAGGCGTTGGCCGCGGAACTTGCCTCCAGCACAGTGATAGTGGTGGCGGAACGGATTGCCGCAGTGGAAAGCGCAGACCGCATTTTGGTCTTGGACGGCGGGCGCCTGGTGGCGCAGGGGACGCACGCCGAACTGCTTGAGATTTCCCCCACGTACCGGGAGATCGCGGACTCGCAGCTGGCCCTGGAGGGCCGGTCATGACGCTTCCGGCCGTTGCCCCAGGGGTGCCAGGGAGGTTTTGGCCAACAACTGGACGGCTTCTTGGCCTGCTCCTCCCGTTCAGGCGCTTCATGGTGGGCGCCGTGGTGGCTACCTGCACCTTTGCGGGGCTCAACGTGGCCGCGCCGAAATACCTCGGTGACGCCACCGATGTGGTGGTGGACGGCGTCGTGCTGGGATCCCTTGACCAGGGGCGGCTTGGCCTGTTGCTGGCGGGGGTGGCGCTGATGTACGTCTTGGCCTCGCTGTTCAACTGGATCCAGGGAGCGCTGACAGCCCGGTCGGTGCAGGGGCTCATGTACAACTTGCGGGCCTCGCTCGAGGACAAACTCCACCGCCTGCCCTCCACCTATTTCCAGGAACGCTCCCGGGGCGATGTCCTGAGCCGCGCCACCAATGACATCGACAACATCGCCCAGGCCCTGAACCAGCTCCTCACCCAGCTGATCATGTCCTTCCTCATGCTCTGCGGGTCCCTGGCAATGATGCTCTGGATCTCGCCGCTGCTCGCCGCAATTGCGGTGGCGACTGTTCCGCTGTCCACCCTGATCACCGTGCTCGTGGCCCGGCGTTCGCAGGCGCACTTCGCGAGGCAGTGGACCGAAACCGGCCAGTTGAACGCGCACGTGGAGGAGCTCATAACCGGACACGAGGTGATCAAAGCCTTCGGACACCAGGACAAGGCCGCCGAAATATTCGCCGGAAGCAACGGCCGGCTGGCGCGCGCAGCTACCAGGGCCCAGTATTCAGCCGGTGTGGTCCAGCCGCTGATGGTGCTGATGTCCAACCTCAATTACATTGCCGTGGCCGTGGTGGGCGCGCTCCAGGTCCTTGCCGGCGCCATGACCATCGGCGGGATCCAGGCGTTCATCCAGTTCAGCAGGCTCTTTAGCCAGCCGGTGGGCCAAATCGGCGGGATGCTCAACCTCATCCAGTCCTGCGCCGCGTCCGCTGCACGTGTTTTCGACCTCCTGGACACAGAGGAGGATCCCGCGGAGCCGTCCGCGGGATCCACCGCGGCCCTGGCCGGCGGCCGGATCGTCTTTGACGACGTGACTTTCGGATACCCGGAATCAGCCCCGGCGGTGCGCAACCTTTCCTTCTCCGTCGAGCCGGGCCAGACCGTAGCGATTGTGGGGCACACCGGTGCAGGGAAGACCACTGTGGTGAACCTCCTGATGAGGTTCTACGGGCCCGGATCGGGCCGCATAACCATGGGAGGACAGGACATTGCCGGGATTCCCCGGGACCGCCTCCGGGAGCAGTTCGGGGTGGTGCTCCAGGACGCGTGGCTCTTCGCCGGCACCATCAGGGAAAACATTGCCTACGGCCGGCCGGACGCCACGGACGCCTGCATCAGGGCGGCCGCCGAGGCCACTTACGTCGAACGGTTCGTCAGGGCACTGCCCGACGGCTATGACACCGTCCTGGAAAACGGCGGGGAACCCCTCAGCCAGGGCCAACGGCAACTGGTCACCATAGCCCGGGCACAACTGGCCGGCAGGGCTGTCCTGATCCTGGACGAGGCCACCAGCTCGGTTGACTCCCGGACCGAACTCCTCATCCGCCAGGCAATGCAGCGCCTGCGGCAGGGCAGGACGAGCTTCGTGATAGCCCACCGTTTGTCCACCGTCCGCAACGCTGATCTAATTCTGGTCATGGATCACGGCCGCATTGTCGAGCAGGGCACACACCGAAGCCTCCTGTCCGCCAACAGCTACTACGCCCGGCTTCACAACGCTCAATTCTCCGTCCGGCCCGGCCGTGCGGACGCCCTTGAGGCCGGCCTTTGATGCCCGCATCCGGCTTCCCCGGAACATGGAAACCGAACACTGCCAGCTCCGTGGCGCTGTTTGAACAGCTGCGGCTCCAGGTCATCCACCAGGTGGACAACGGAGCCCTCCCGCCGGGGACCCGGCTGCCCGCCGTCAGGGCCCTGGCCGAGCGCCTGGATGTGGCTCCGCATACAGTGGCCCGCGCCTACAAGGAGCTCGAAGCCGCCGGAATCGTTGCCACCCACGGCAGGAACGGGACGACGGTGTGCGCACGTGACGAACGTCTCGGCGGGCTCTCGGCCGCCGCAGCAGCCTACGCTGCCGCGGCCAAAGCGCAGGGCGCCACGTTCGCCGAGGCGGTGAAGCTGCTGGCTGCCGCCTACGACGCCGGCTGACCGCCCCCGCGTGGATGTTCGAAGAAGTTTTCGATTAGCATAGGGGAGTGCCTAAAGCCGTAGCCGAAGAAACAGCCGTCCACCCCGTTTCCGTCGCAGCAGCACCCGCCGCCGCACCACACCGTCCGGACCTCTCCCGCCTGGTCGTCAAGGGCGCGCGGGAGCACAACCTGCGGAATGTGGACCTCGACCTGCCCCGGGATGCGATGATCGTCTTCACCGGGCTGTCAGGATCCGGGAAGTCCTCCCTGGCTTTCGACACCATCTTCGCAGAGGGCCAACGGCGCTACGTGGAATCGCTGTCCGCGTACGCGCGCCAGTTCCTGGGCCAGGTGGACAAGCCGGACGTCGACTTCATTGAGGGACTGTCGCCGGCGGTCTCCATCGACCAGAAGTCCACCAGCAAGAACCCCCGTTCCACGGTGGGCACCATCACCGAAATCTACGACTACATGCGCCTGCTCTGGGCCCGTGTGGGCCGGCCCCACTGCCCCGTGTGCGGCGAGCCGGTGGCCAAGCAGACTCCCCAGCAGATCGTTGACCAGCTGCTGGAGCTTGACCAGGGTACCCGCTTCCAGGTCCTGGCCCCGGTGGTGCGTGGACGCAAGGGCGAATTCGTTGACCTCTTCAAGGAACTGACCGCAAAGGGCTACTCCCGTGCGCGCGTTGACGGGAACCTGGTCCAGCTGAGCGACCCGCCCAAGCTGGGCAAGCAGTTCAAGCACACCATCGAGGTGGTGGTGGACAGGCTGGTGGTCAAGGAAGGCATCAGCCAGCGGCTCACCGACTCCATTGAGACCGCGCTGGGCCTGGCCGAGGGCCGCGTCCTTGCCGAGTTCGTGGACCTTGAAGCGGACGATCCCGGCCGGCTGCGGGCCTTCTCCGAAAACCTGGCCTGCCCCAACGAGCACCCGCTTGCCATCGACGAGATCGAGCCCAGGTCCTTCTCGTTCAACAACCCCTTCGGCGCCTGCGCGGCCTGCAGCGGCATCGGCACCAAGCTGGAGGTGGACGAGGAACTCATCGTTCCCAACCCGGAACTTTCGCTGGCCGAGGGAGCCATCGCCCCGTGGTCGCTTGGCACGGCCACCACTGAGTACTGGAACAGGCTCCTGGAGGGCCTCGCCAAGGAACTCGGCTTCTCCATGGACACGCCGTGGGAGAAGCTGGGCAAGGACGTGCGCCAGACCGTGCTGCACGGCAAGGACCACAAGGTTGTGGTGCAGTACCGCAACCGCTTCGGCCGGGAACGGAAGTACAGTACCGGATTCGAAGGCGCCATCCAGTACGTCCACCGCAAGCACGGCGAAACGGACTCCGACTGGGCCCGCGACCGCTACGAAGAGTACATGCGGCAGATCCCCTGCCCGGCCTGCAACGGGGCGCGCCTCAACCCGGCCTCCCTGTCGGTGCTGATCAACGGCAAGTCCATTGCCGACGTCGCCGCCCTGCCCATGCGTGACTGCGCCGCGTTCCTGAACAACCTTGTCCTGACGGGCCGGGAAGCGCAGATTGCCCACCAGGTGCTCAAGGAGATCCAGGCCCGGCTGACCTTCCTGCTCGACGTCGGGCTGGAATACCTGAACCTTGAGCGTCCGTCCGCCACCCTCTCCGGCGGTGAGGCCCAGCGCATTCGCCTTGCCACCCAGATCGGCTCGGGCCTGGTGGGTGTCCTGTATGTGCTGGACGAACCGTCCATCGGGCTGCACCAGCGCGACAACCGGCGGCTGATCGACACCCTGACCCGGCTCCGCGACATGGGCAATACGCTCATCGTCGTTGAGCACGACGAAGACACCATCCACGTGGCTGACTGGATCGTGGACATCGGACCCGGCGCGGGCGAGCACGGCGGCCAGGTGGTCCACTCCGGCTCCTACAAGGACCTGCTGGAGAACACCGCATCCCTCACCGGCGACTACCTGTCCGGGCGCAAGAAGATCGAAGTCCCGAAGAAACGCCGCAAGTACGACAAAAAGCGTGAGCTGAAGGTGGTGGGCGCGAGGGAGAACAACCTCCTGAACGTGGACGCGGCGTTCCCGCTGGGGCTCTTCACCGCGGTCACCGGGGTGAGCGGCTCCGGCAAGTCCACGCTGGTCAACGAGATCCTCTATAAGGTGCTGGCCAACAAGCTCAACGGCGCCAAGCAGGTAGCCGGCCGGCACAAAACCGTCCAGGGCCTGGAGCACCTGGACAAGGTGGTCCACGTGGACCAGAGCCCTATCGGGCGCACCCCCCGTTCCAACCCCGCCACCTACACGGGGGTGTTCGACAACATCCGCAAGCTGTTCGCGGAAACCACTGAGGCGAAGGTACGCGGGTACCTGCCCGGCCGGTTCTCGTTCAACGTCAAGGGCGGCCGCTGCGAGGCGTGCTCGGGTGACGGAACGCTGAAGATCGAGATGAACTTCCTGCCCGACGTCTACGTCCCCTGCGAGGTGTGCCATGGTGCGCGGTACAACCGGGAGACGCTCGAGGTGCACTACAAGGGCAAGACCATCGCGGACGTGCTGAACATGCCCATCGAGGAAGGCGCCGAGTTTTTCGCTGCCTTCTCGCCCATCGCCCGGCACCTCAACACCCTCGTGGACGTTGGCCTGGGCTACGTCCGCCTGGGCCAGCCGGCCACCACGCTGTCCGGCGGCGAGGCGCAGCGCGTGAAGCTGGCCGCCGAACTCCAGAAGCGGTCCAACGGGCGCAGCGTCTACGTGCTGGACGAGCCCACCACGGGGCTCCACTTCGAGGACATCCGCAAGCTGCTGATGGTCCTGCAGGGGCTGGTGGACAAAGGCAACACCGTGATCACCATCGAACACAACCTGGACGTCATCAAGAGCGCGGACTGGATCGTGGACCTCGGGCCGGACGGCGGTTCCGGCGGCGGCCAGATCGTGGCATCAGGAACGCCGGAGGAGCTGGCCAAGTCCACTGCCAGCCACACAGCCGCGTTCCTCGCTGAAATCCTGTAGAAGCGCGGCGAGGTCTCCTGACGTAATCCAAATGTATGCCGCTGCGCGTATGCGAGTTTCAGGCATGAGTGGTGTCGTGAGAAACTAACCCGGTGACTCAAACAACAGTGCCCGTGATCTTTGACCTGGACGGCACTCTTGTCGATCCGGCCGGGGGAATAACAGACGGAATCTCCTTTGCCCTGAACGCCATGGGGCTTCCCGTTCCCGGGCAGGACCTGCTCCACGCGATGATCGGCCCGAAACTCAGCGATGCCCTGCTGAATGTGGCCAACGTGCCGGCGGACCTGCTGGACGAGGTCATCCGCCTGTACCGCGAGTACTACGTCGCCACCGGGATCGCGCAGGGCCGGATCTACCCGGGCGTCCGTGAAGTCCTGGAGTCCTTCGCAGAAGCCGGGCTTCCGGTGGCTGTTGCCACCCAGAAGCCGCAGCGCCTTGCCCGCACTGTGCTGGCACACCATGGAATCGACGGGTTGTTCCACGGCATCCACGGCTCCGAGGATGACGAAAGCGCGGTGCAGGGGGTTCCGCTCGGCAAGACAGGGATCATCGCCGCTGCATTGAAGGACCTGAACACGCAGCATGCCGTGATGGTGGGGGATCGGGCACAGGATGTTTCAGGGGCCATCGCCAACGGCCTGGACTGCATCGGCGTGGCTTGGGGATTTGCGCCCGACGGCGAGCTGGAGGAGGCCGGTGCGGTGGCCGTGGTGGAAACCGCGGAGGGCCTGGTGGAGCTTCTCCGGCAGATGCAGGCCATCCACTCCGCGGCACTGGGGGAGGTGACCAACGATGGCAATGTTTGATGCTGTCCGCTGGACCACGCGCAGCCTGATCTCGAGCACCTGCCGGCCCACCGTCGTCGGCCTTGAAAACGTTCCTGCCGACGGGCCGTTCATCGTCGCCCCGAACCATCTGTCATTCTTCGACAGCGTGATCGTCCAGGCCCTGATGCCGCGCCCCGTTGCCTTCTTCGCGAAGGCCGAATACTTCACAACCGGAGGCGTCAAGGGCAAGGTCATGAAGGCCTTTTTCGAGTCCGTGGGTTCCATTCCCGTGGAGCGGGGTGAGCAGGCCGCCAGTGTCCAGGCACTCAAGACGCTGCTGGACATCCTGGAATCCGGCAAGGGAATCGGCATCTATCCGGAAGGCACCCGCTCCCGTGACGGCATCCTCTACCGGGGACGCACCGGCGTGGGATGGCTGGCGCTCACCACCGGGGCACCGGTGATTCCCGTTGGACTTATCGGTACGGAAAACCTCCAGCGCGCCGGTGAGAGCGGGGTACGCCCGCAGCATTTCACCATGAAAGTGGGGGAGCCGCTGTACTTCGACAAGACCGGGCCGGACCATTCGCTGCCGGCCCGGCGGGCAGTGACTGACCGCATCATGGACGCCATTGCCGAACTCAGCGGACAGGAACGCTCCACCAGTTACAACCAGAGCAAGGCCACGGAATAACCCCGGTTCCAGCCGGATTTAAGGGCCGCGAGGACCGCCGGGTGGCAAAGGCACCCGGCGCGCCTCAGTAGACTGGATAAGTGGCAAATCCAGCAAGTTACCGGCCCAAGACGGGGGAGATTCCCACCAACCCGGGGGTGTACCGCTTCCGTGATGCGCACGGCCGCGTCATCTATGTCGGCAAGGCCAAGAGCCTCCGTTCCCGCCTGAACTCCTACTTTGCCAACCCTGCCGGCCTGCTGCCCAAGACCTACGCCATGGTCCACGCCGCCAGCAGCGTCGAGTGGACGGTGGTGGGCAGCGAACTCGAGTCGCTGCAGCTGGAATACACCTGGATCAAGGAATTCAAGCCGCGGTTCAACGTGGTGTTCCGTGACGATAAGACCTACCCCTACCTGGCCGTCACTGTCGGCGAGAAGTATCCGCGCGTCCAGGTGATGCGCGGCGACAAGCGGAAGGGCACCCGCTACTTCGGCCCCTACACGGCAGGCGCCATCCGGGAGACCATGGATACCCTGTTGCGAGTCTTTCCGGTCCGCAGCTGCAGCGCCGGGGTGTTCAAGCGCGCCGAGGCCAGCGGCCGGCCCTGCCTCCTGGGCTATATCGATAAATGCTCTGCCCCATGCGTGGGAAGGATCTCCCCGGAAGACCACCGGGCACTCGCTGAGGACTTCTGCGCCTTTATGGGCGGCGAGGCCAGGCGCTTCATCGCGAAGCTGGAAAAGCAGATGGCGGAAGCAGTAGCCGAGCTTGACTACGAGCGTGCTGCCCGGGTCCGCGATGACATCACCGCCTTGCGGAAAGTCTTTGAGCGCAACGCCGTGGTCCTCGCGGAGGACACCGACGCCGACATTTTCGCCCTGCACGAAGACGAACTGGAAGCTGCGGTCCAGGTGTTCCATGTCCGCGGCGGCCGCATCCGCGGCCAGCGTGGCTGGGTAGTTGAAAAGGTGGAGGATTCCACCACCCCGGACCTCGTGGAGCACCTCCTGCAACAGGTGTACGGCGAGGACGGCGATAGCCATGGCAGGCTGCCGCGCGAGGTCCTGGTGCCCGTCGCCCCCAGCAATACCGAGGAACTGGCGCTGTGGCTGGGCGGACTGCGCGGGGCAAAGGTTGATGTCCGGGTCCCGCAGCGCGGGGACAAGGCCGCGTTGATGTCCACGGTGCGCGAAAATGCCGAGCACGCCCTGAAGCTTCACAAGACCCGGCGCGCGGGGGATCTCACCGTGAGGTCGCAGGCATTGCAGGAGCTCCAGGAGGCACTGGACCTGCCGGTGCCGCTGCTGCGGATCGAGTGCTTCGACGTCTCGCACGTCCAGGGCACCAACGTGGTGGCCTCCATGGTGGTGGTGGAGGACGGGCTGCCCAAGAAAGCGGACTACCGGAAATTCTCGGTCACCGGACCGGCAGCGGCGGACGACACCGCCGCGATGCATGACGTCCTCACCCGCCGGTTCCGCCACTACCTGCAGGACAAGTCCGCGCAGGTGGGTGAGGCTGCCCTGGCCGGCGTCCCGGCGGAGGCCGAAGAGGGGCCTGGACAGGAACAGGAAGCGCAGGCCGGCCTGCTGGATACCACCACGCCTGCACCGCGGGCCAGGTTCGCCTACCCGCCCAACCTGGTGGTGGTGGACGGCGGCAAGCCCCAGGTCAATGCCGCAGCCCGTGCCCTCGCCGATCTCGGCATTGACGACGTCTACGTGGTGGGCCTGGCCAAGCGGCTCGAGGAAGTGTGGCTGCCGGACAGCGACTTCCCGGTCATCCTCCCCAGGACGTCCCAGGGGCTGTACCTGCTGCAGCGGATCCGTGACGAAGCCCACCGCTTCGCCATTTCCTTCCACCGGCAAAAGCGGGGGAAGGCCATGACCGTGTCCGCCCTGGATGGTGTACCGGGACTGGGTGCCTCCAAACGGAAAGCCCTGCTGGCCCACTTTGGTTCCGTGAAGGGCGTCAAGGCCGCCTCGGCGGCTGAGCTGTCCCAGGCGAAGGGCATCGGCCCTGCCCTTGCCGGCGCGATCGTGCACCACTTCGCGCCGGACGGACCGGAAGCTGCGGCTGTCCCTGCCATCAACATGACCACCGGCGAAATCATTGAAACTTAGCGGAGTCCCCTGAAACTTGGCTAGGGTAATGAACGGGGTTTCCGCCAACGCGGCAGCCTGCAGGACAACAACAGGAACGGGGCGGACTTAATGGCAGAGACGACGGCGGAATCCGGGGCCGGGGAGGACGGGCTGCAGCCCGTCAAGCCCCTCGAAGCGGAGCTGCTGGTGGTCACCGGAATGTCCGGAGCCGGGCGGAGCACGGCTGCCGATGCGCTGGAGGACCACGGCTGGTATGTCGTGGAGAACCTTCCGCCGCAGATGCTCGGAACCTTGGCCGACCTTGTGTCCCACGCCCCGCAGTCCATTCCGCGGCTGGCGGTGGTCATCGACGTCCGCAGCAAGGGCCTGTTCGCCGACATCCGGGCCGCGCTGGGAGCATTGGCCTCCAGCGGAGTGGCTTTCCGGGTGCTCTTCCTGGACGCCAGCGACAACGTCCTGGTCAGGCGGTTCGAGCAGGGACGCCGGCCGCATCCGCTGCAGGGCGGCGGCCGCATCCTCGACGGCATTGCCGCCGAACGGGAGTTGCTCCAGGAACTGCGCGACAGCTCAGACGTCGTCCTGGACACCTCCGGCTACAACGTCCACGGCCTTGCCACCGCCATCACCGAACTCTTCAGTGAAACGGGGCCCGTGGCCCTGCGGCTGAACGTCATGAGCTTCGGCTTCAAGTACGGCCTGCCCGTTGACGCCAACTACGTTGCGGACGTCCGGTTCATCCCCAACCCGCACTGGGTGCCCCAGCTGCGCCCGCACACCGGGCTGGACAAGGATGTCAGCGACTACGTCCTGGAGGCGGAAGGGGTCAAGAACTTCGTGGACCGCTACGTCATGGCCCTCGAGCCCGTCCTGGACGGTTACCGCCGCGAGAACAAGCACTACGCCACCATCGCCGTGGGCTGCACGGGCGGGAAGCACCGCTCAGTGGCCGTCGCCGTCGAGCTTTCCAAGAAACTGGCACAGTTCCCCAGAGTCACGGTGACCACCACGCACCGGGATCTGGGCCGGGAGTAATGTCGCTTTTCACCGGGGCCCTGCCGCTGGTTCCGCCCGCCGGAGCAGCGGGCGGCCAGCAAAACAAAGGCCCCAAGGTAGTTGCCCTGGGCGGCGGCCACGGCCTGTCGGCGTCGCTGTCCGCGCTGCGCCTCCTCACTTCGGACCTGACGGCGGTGGTGACGGTAGCGGACGACGGCGGCTCGTCCGGGCGCCTGCGCGAGGAGTACGGTGTCCTGCCGCCGGGGGACCTGCGCATGGCGTTGGCCGCCCTGTGTGACGACACTGACTGGGGACGCACCTGGCGGGACGTCATGCAGCACCGGTTCCGTCCCGGCAAGGGCCCGGGCGGCTCCCTGGACGAACATGCCATGGGCAACCTGCTGATCGTCACCCTCTGGGAACTGCTGGGCGACGCCGTCGCCGGGCTCAAGTGGGCAGGCGCGCTCCTTGGAGCACGCGGCCAGGTCCTGCCCATGTCCACCGTGCCGCTCACCATCGAAGGTGACGTCCGGATCACCGCCCCTGACGGCGGCTCCGCCCTGCACACCATCCGGGGCCAGGCGCGCTGCGCGGTAGCGGGATCCCTGGAGGAGGTGCGGCTCCTGCCCGGAGCCGCCCCCGCCTGCGTTGAGGCACTTACCGCGATCGAGCTCGCGGACTGGGTCATCCTGGGGCCCGGCTCCTGGTACACCTCCGTGCTGCCGCACCTCCTCCTGCCCGAGATGCGGGAGGCACTGTGCCAGACGCCGGCGAAGCGCTGCCTCACCATGAACCTGGCCACGGATACCAAGGAAACGTCCGGCATGACCGCCGCGGACCACCTTGACGTGCTGCGAAGATATGCCCCCGGGTTCAGCGTGGACGTTGTCCTGGCAGATCCCGCCTCCGTCCCTGACCGGCAGGAGTTCGAGAAAGCCGCCGGGATGATCGGCGCCGAGGTGGTCTTGGGTAAAGTAGGGGCGTCGGGCCGCCGTCCCGTCCACGACCCCCTGCGTCTGGCGACGGCGTACCACGACGTTTTTGGGAACAGTTAGGAAGGTGCCATGGCACTGACAGCATCGGTCAAAGAAGAACTGTCCCGTCTGGACATCAAAAAATCATCAGTACGCAAGGCCGAGGTATCCGCCATGCTCCGCTTCGCGGGCGGGCTGCACATCATCTCCGGCCGGATCGTCATCGAGGCCGAGGTGGACCTGGCGTCCACCGCGCGGCGCCTCCGGGCAGCGATCGCCGAAGTGTACGGCCACCAGAGCGAAATCATCGTCGTTTCTGCCGGGGGACTGCGGCGCGCCAGCCGCTACGTGGTCCGGGTGGTGCGTGACGGCGAGGCGCTGGCCCGCCAGACAGGCCTCCTCGACGGCCGCGGCCGCCCCGTGCGCGGGCTGCCGTCCGCCGTCGTCAACGGCTCAGCGGCCGACGCCGAAGCGGTGTGGCGAGGGGCTTTCCTGGCGCACGGCTCGCTGACCGAGCCGGGGCGCTCATCGTCGCTGGAAGTCACCTGCCCCGGACCGGAATCGGCCCTGGCGCTCGTGGGGGCGGCGCGCCGGCTGGACATCCAGGCCAAGGCCCGCGAAGTCCGCGGCGTGGACCGGGTGGTCATCCGGGACGGCGACACCATTGCGGCGCTGCTGACCCGCATGGGTGCCCATGACGCCCTGATGGTGTGGGAGGAACGGCGGATGCGCAAGGAGGTGCGTGCCACCGCCAACCGCCTGGCCAACTTCGACGACGCCAACCTGCGCCGCTCCGCCCAGGCCGCCGTGGCAGCAGGGGCGCGCGTGGACCGGGCCCTGGAAATCCTCGGCGACGACGTGCCGGACCACCTGAAGTACGCCGGCGAACTGCGGGTGGCGCACAAGCAGGCCAGCCTGGACGAGCTCGGCCGCCTGGCGGACCCGGTGATGACCAAGGACGCGATTGCCGGAAGGATCCGCCGGTTGCTGGCCATGGCGGACAAACGTGCGCTGGACCTGGGCATCCCCGGGACGGACGCCAATGTGACGCCTGAAATGCTGGACGAGTGACAGCCCCATAGAATCAAAAAGATTCCGGGCGCCAGCCGCCCGGATGCATAATCCGAGAGTTACCAACCGGACCGAATGTCCACGATATTGGAGGATTTTGTGACCGAGTACGTATTGCCCGAACTCAGCTACGATTACGCCGCCCTGGAGCCGCACATTTCCGCGCGGATCATGGAGCTGCACCACAGCAAGCACCACGCAGCCTACGTGGCCGGCGCCAACAACGCCCTGGCCCAGCTGGCCGAAGCCCGGGAGAAGGGCGACTTCGCCAACATCAACCGGCTCTCCAAGGACCTCGCCTTCCACACCGGCGGCCACGTCAACCACTCCGTCTTCTGGAACAACCTCTCCCCGGACGGCGGCGACAAGCCCGAGGGTGAACTCGCTGCGGCCATCGATGACGCGTTCGGCTCGTTCGACGCGTTCCGCGCGCAGTTCTCCGCTGCGGCACTGGGCCTGCAGGGCTCCGGCTGGGGTTTCCTCGCCTACGAGCCCATCGGCGGCAACCTGGTCATCGAGCAGCTGTACGACCAGCAGGGCAACGTTGCGCTCGGCACCACCCCGCTGCTGATGCTGGACATGTGGGAGCACGCCTTCTACCTGGACTACGTCAACGTAAAGGCCGACTACGTCAAGGCGTTCTGGAACATCGTGAACTGGGCCGACGTCGCCAAGCGGTTTGAGGCTGCGCGCACCAACGCCACGGGGCTCATCACCCTCCCGTAGTGAACACCGCCGCACCGCGGTGTAACAAACTTCACATTTCGGACATATGACGGCCGGGATGTGGACGGTCCGCCCCCGCACTTGCGGGGGCGGACCCAGTTAAACGTAAGATAGGTCACGGAAGGCGGTTAGCCTTCAGCAATGAGGCTGGTCGCCCTCCGTATGTAAATCATCTCTGCCCAATGGCGTGCGGGATCTGTTAGTTGGCTTGATAGCCCGCTCAACTAGTTGTGCTTTTGAAAGCACCAAGGAGACTGAACAAGTGACGACCCGTATTGGTATCAACGGCTTTGGCCGTATTGGCCGCAACTACTTCCGCGCAGCACTCGCACAGGGCGCGGACCTGGAGATCGTTGCAGTCAACGACCTCACCAGCCCCGAAGCACTCGCGCACCTCTTCAAGTACGACTCCGTCGGCGGCCGCCTGAAGGAAACCATCGAGGTCAAGGACGGCAACATCGTCGTCAACGGCAACGTCGTCAAGGTCCTCGCCGAGCGCGATCCCGCCAACCTCCCGTGGGGGGAACTGGGCGTTGACATCGTCATCGAGTCCACCGGCTTCTTCACCAAGGCCGCCGCTGCACAGAAGCACATTGATGCAGGCGCCAAGAAGGTCCTGATCTCCGCCCCGGCGTCCGACGAGGACATCACCATCGTGATGGGCGTAAACCACGGCCTGTACGACAACGCGACGCACCACATCATCTCCAACGCTTCCTGCACCACCAACTGCCTCGGCCCGCTGGCCAAGGTCATCAACGACGAGTTCGGCATCGAGCGCGGCCTCATGACCACCGTGCACGCCTACACCGCGGACCAGAACCTGCAGGACGGCCCGCACAGCGACCTGCGCCGTGCGCGCGCCGCGGCCATCAACATGGTTCCCACGTCCACCGGTGCGGCCAAGGCCATCGGCCTGGTGCTGCCCGAGCTCAAGGGCAAGCTGGACGGCTACGCCATCCGCGTCCCGGTCCCCACCGGCTCCGCCACCGACCTCACCGTCACCGTCTCCCGCGAGACCACCGTGGAGGAAGTCAACGCAGCCCTCAAGCGCGCCGCCGAATCCGAGGAACTGCAGGGATTCCTGACCTACACGGACGAGCCCATCGTGTCCTCCGACATCGTGGGCGACCCCGCATCCTCCATCTTCGACTCCGGCCTGACCAAGGTCATCGGCAACCAGGTCAAGGTTGTTTCCTGGTATGACAACGAATGGGGCTACTCCAACCGCCTCGTAGACCTTACGGAGCTTGTCGCATCCAAGCTGGGCTAGGGTTAGACACATGACATCTCACACCCTCAACGAACTGATCGCTGAAGGTGTCCGCGGGCGGTACATTCTGGTTCGAAGTGACCTGAATGTGCCGCTCGACGGCTCTACAGTCACTGATGATGGCCGCATCAAGGCCTCCCTGCCAGTGCTGTCAAAGCTCACGGACGCCGGTGCCCGCGTGCTGGTAACAGCCCACCTCGGACGCCCCAAGGGCGCTCCTGAGGACAAGTACTCCCTTCGCCCCGCAGTAGCCCGCCTGGCGGAGCTGGCCGGCTTCAAAGCCACCCTTGCCGCGGACACCGTCGGCAGTGCCGCCAAGGAAGCAGCAGCCTCCCTGCAGGACGGCGAAGTGCTTGTCCTGGAGAACGTCCGCTTCGATGCCCGCGAAACCAGCAAGGACGACGCCGAGCGCGGCGCCTTCGCTGACGAGCTGGTTGCCCTGACTGGCGGCAACGGCGCCTATGTGGACGATGCCTTCGGAGCGGTGCACCGCAAGCACGCCAGCGTGTACGACGTCGCCACCCGGCTTCCGTCCTACCTTGGCGACCTCGTGCACACCGAGGTGGAGGTCCTGCGCAAGCTGACGGCCGACACGCAGCGCCCCTACGTGGTGGTGCTCGGCGGTTCCAAGGTCTCCGACAAGCTGGCAGTCATCGAAAACCTGCTGGGCAAGGCCGACACCATCCTGGTGGGCGGCGGAATGCTGTTCACGTTCCTCGCCGCGGCCGGGCACAAGGTCGCCTCCAGCCTGCTCGAGGAAGACCAGATCCCGGTGGTCCAGGACTACCTCAAGCGTGCGGCAGGCGCCGGCACCGAATTCGTGGTGCCCACGGACGTCGTGGTGGCGGAGAAGTTCGCCGCCGATGCCGCCCATGAGACTGTCCCCGCGGACAACATCGAAGGCAGCAGCTTCGGTGCCCAGGGCATCGGCCTGGACATCGGCCCCGAGTCCGCCGCAGCATTTGCCGAGCGGATCAAGGGTGCCAAGACGGTCTTCTGGAACGGTCCGATGGGGGTGTTCGAGTTCGAAGCGTTCTCCGCCGGGACGCGTGCCATCGCCCAGGCGCTGACTGAGACCGAAGCGTTCACCGTGGTGGGCGGGGGCGACTCTGCTGCGGCCGTACGCACGCTTGGCTTCGCTGACGACCAGTTCGGACACATCTCCACTGGTGGAGGCGCAAGCCTGGAATACCTCGAAGGCAAGGAACTCCCGGGGCTCAGCGTCCTCGACCGCTAACGCCTTTCCGGCAGCAGTACCTGTCCCTCCGGCCGGCAGGTTGCCCCGCGGCAGCCTGCCGGCCGAACACATATCTAGAACTTTTTGGAGAATACGTGACTACGTCAACGAACGGCGCTTTCGACCGCAAGCCCTTCATCGCGGGCAACTGGAAAATGAACATGGACCACGTGCAGGGCATCACCCTCCTGCAGAAGCTCGCCTGGACCCTCTCGGACGCCAAGCACGACTACAGCCGGGTCGAAGTTGCTGTCTTCCCCCCGTTCACGGATCTCCGCGGCGTCCAGACCCTTGTCCAGGGCGACGACCTGGACATTGCCTACGGCGGGCAGGACCTCTCCCAGTTCGATTCGGGAGCGTACACCGGAGACATCTCGGGCCAGTTCCTTAACAAGCTGGGCTGCAAGTACGTCCTGGTGGGCCACAGCGAACGCCGCACCATCCACAACGAAACCGACGACGTCCTCAACGCCAAGGTCAAGGCCGCCTTCAAGCACGGCATCACGCCCGTGCTCTGCGTCGGTGAAGGCCTGGAGATCCGCCAGGCCGGTACCCACGTCAGCCACACCCTGGAGCAGCTTCGGGCCGGCGTTGCCGGGCTTAGCGGCGAGCAGGCCGCCGAACTGGTCGTCGCCTACGAACCCGTCTGGGCCATCGGCACCGGTGAAGTAGCCGGACCGGAGGACGCCCAGGAGATGTGCGCCGCCATCCGCGCTGAGCTCGGGACGCTGTTCGGCGCCGATGTTGCCGCCAGGACGCGGCTGCTCTACGGCGGCTCGGTCAAGGCCAACAACGCCGCCGCAATCCTCAAGGAACGCGACGTGGACGGCCTGCTCGTGGGCGGGGCAAGCTTGGATCCTGCCGAGTTTGCTAATATTGTCAGGTTCGAGAGTCACTTGGTGACGGACTAGTCCGTCCGCCCAACTCCCGCAATCCCCAACTTCCGGAAAGGCCGTCGTGGACGTTCTTCATGTCATTCTGCAGATCCTCCTGGGCATCACCAGCCTCCTGCTGACGCTGCTCATCCTCCTTCACAAGGGCAGGGGCGGCGGGATGTCGGACATGTTCGGCGGCGGCATGAGCTCAGGCCTCAGCTCGTCGGGCGTCGCCGAACGCAACCTGAACAGGTTCACGGTGGTGCTTGGCGTGACGTGGGGCATCGTCATCATCGCGCTGGGACTGATCATGCGGTTCAGCGGCGGCGGGGACTCCTGACTACCTAATGAGCGAAAAGTGCCGTGGCGGAAACTGCCGCTGCACAGGTCTGCCAACTAAACTGTGGCTGTCGGTTCCCGACAGCCACAGTTCTGTTTAAGCAGGCAGGAGTCCCGATGATTCATCCGTCGTCAGGCTTCCGGGGCACCCGCGCGGGCGTCACGGAAGGAACGGGTTTCAGCTTCGAGTCGGAGGACCATGGGAAGCCGCTGCCGCGCATCCGGGTCTCGTACTGGTGCGCGAAGGGCCACGAAACCACCCCGGTATTCCTCAAACTCCCCGAGGACCAGATTCCGCTCGTCTGGGACTGCCGGAAGTGCGGCGGCCCGGCATCCCGGGATGGCGAGGCAGCGGCCGCCGACGCCTTGGACGACGGATATAAAAGCCACCTTGAGTACGTTAAAGAGCGGCGCTCCGACCAGGACGCCGAAGATGTCCTGGCCGGAGCGCTGGAAAAACTACGCGCCCGCGGCGTCCTTCCGGACGAGCTGCTGGGGGACACGTGAGGCCGCGTTTTCGTCGATAAGCCACAGGGTCCGGGACGTCCCCCGTGGTCCTGCGGCCGGGACCTGGACGGGGTTGGCGCCTGCCAGTGCCAGGCCCACGGCGCCGGCCTTGTCCTCGCCCGCCACCACCATCCACACCTCGGAGGCCGTATTAATGGCCGGCAGCGTCAGGGATACCCGCAGGGGCGGCGGTTTTGGCGAGTTCCTGACTCCCACCACAGTGCGTTCCTTTTCGCGGATGCCGGCCTGCTCCGGGAACAGCGACGCGACGTGCGCATCCGGACCGACGCCCAGCAGGACGACGTCCAGGCGCGGCAGCGCGGACGGCTCCTCCGGCCGGTCGTCGGACATGTCGGCAGCGTGCTCGGCGGCTGCAGCTTCCCGCAACCGCCGGGCGTAATCCTCGGCGGCTTCTTCCGGAGTGCCGAAGTCATCCGCGGACCCCGGTTCGTGGATCCGTTCAGGGTCCACGGGGATGTGCGACAGCAGGGCGTCGGACGCCTGCTTCGTATTCCGTTCCGGGTCCCCGGCGGGGAGGAAGCGCTCGTCGCCCCACCAGAAATTCACCTTTGACCAATCGACCGCCGGGGCAGCCGGGGAGTCAGCAACAGCCTTTAGCGTGCCGATACCCACGGTTCCCCCGGTCAGCACCACGGTGGCCTCGCCGAACTTGTCCTGCACATCAACGAGCTTGGTGATCAGGCGGGCCGCGATCGCGGCCATCAGGACGGACGAATCAGGATGAATGCTTACTCTTGGGTCAACGCTCACTGGGTCGGACGCTCCTTAGATTGGTTCGTGGCAGTCCCATAGTAATCACTTCCCCAAACACCTCGTCCGGGTCCAGGCGCCGCAGTTCCTCGGCAAGGCAGTCACGCAGGCTGCGCCGGGGCAGCGAGATGCGCTGGGCGGGCTGGCCGGGCTGCGTTAGTTCGGCGACGGACAGGCCGGGCCGGAAGAGCTGGATGTCGCCACCGGGCCGGGAAAGCCGGACCCGGCGGATGCCCGTACCGGCCGGGTCGGCGACGATGGTCACGGGCGCGTCCAGGGTAAGCGTCAGCCAGGCTGCCAGCAGGATGGTGCTCGGGGAGTCCGAGGCCCCTTCGACCGCGACGGCCGTGACGGGGGAAGAGTCCACCTGGTCCAGGACGGCCGCGAGCTGGATCCGCCAGTTGGTCAGGCGCGTCCAGGCGAGGTCCGTGTCTCCGGCCTTGTAGGTGGACCGGATGTTCTCCAGCGCACGCTGTGGATCCGGCTCATTCGCGGAGTCGGTGATCCGGCGGTGGGCGATTCTCCCGATGGAGGTTTCGCACGCGTTTTTCGGCGCGCCGTGCGGCCACCAGGCCACGATCGGTGCGTCCGGGAGGAGCAGCGCGGCTACCAGGGATTCGCTTTCGTGCGCGAGCTCGCCGTAGCCGCGCAGTACGATCACCTCGGATGCGCCGGCGTCACCGCCGACCCGGATCTGGGCGTCCAGGCGGTCAGGCGCCGTGGCCCCGGCGTCGGCCAGGACGATGATCCGGCAAGGGTGCTCGCGGCTGGCCTCGTTGGCTGCCTCGATAGCCTCTTCCTCTAGCCCGGACTTGGTGACCACCACGAGGGTGAGCACCCGGCCCAGGGCAATCACGCCGCCCTGCTCGCGCAGGGACATGATCTTCTTGGAGACAGCGGAGGTTGTGGTGTCCGGCAGGTCTACAATCATGGCCTTCTCCAGGTTCGTCCGTCGCGGGCCAGCAGCTCGTCAGCCGAGGCGGGGCCCCAGCTGCCCGGGGCGTAGGGTTCGGGCTGTTCGTCCAGGGTGGCCCAGTATTCCTCGAACGGGTCGAGGATCTTCCAGGACAGCTCCACTTCCTCATGCCGCGGGAAGAGCGGCGGCTCGCCCAGGAGCACGTCCAGGATCAGCCGCTCGTATGCCTCCGGGCTGGATTCGGTGAAGGAGTGGCCATAACCGAAGTCCATGGTCACGTCCCGGACTTCCATCTGCGTGCCGGGAACCTTGGAACCGAACCGGATGGTCACGCCTTCATCAGGCTGGACGCGGATCACCACGGCGTTCTGTCCGAAGTCGTCCTCGGCGTGGTCGCGGAACAGCAGGTTGGGCGCACGCTTGAAGACCACGGCGATCTCTGTGACGCGGCGGCCCAGGCGCTTTCCGGCGCGGAGGTAGAACGGGACGCCGGACCAGCGGCGGGTGTGGATGTCCACCCGGATCGCGGCGAAGGTCTCGGTGGTGGAATCGGCCGGGATGCCTTCTTCCTCCAGGTAGCCCTGGACCTGTTCCCCGCCCTGCCAACCTCCGGTGAACTGGCCGCGCGCCGAGTGCGTGGAGAGGTCGTCCGGGAGCTTGACGGCGGCGAGGACCTTTTCCTTCTCGGCGCGCAGGTGATCGGCGTTGAAGGAGATGGGCTCCTCCATCGCGGTCAGCGCCAGCAGCTGCAGCAGGTGGTTCTGGATGACGTCGCGGGCCGCTCCCACGCCGTCGTAATAGCCCGCCCGGCCGCCGGTGCCGATGTCTTCGGCCATGGTGATCTGGACGTGGTCCACATAGTTCGCGTTCCACAAAGGCTCAAACAGCTGGTTCGCGAAGCGCAGCGCCAGGATGTTCTGGACCGTCTCCTTGCCCAGGTAGTGGTCGATCCGGAACACGGCGTCCGGCGGGAACACCGATTCCACGATGTCATTCAGCTGCCGGGCAGACTCGAGGTCGTGCCCGAACGGCTTCTCGATCACCACGCGGCGCCACTTGTCACCCTCAGCCTGTGCCAGGCCGTGCTTGGACAGCTGTCGGCATACCTGCTCGAAGGCCTTGGGCGGAATCGAGAGGTAGAACGCGTGGTTGCCGCGGGTACCGCGCAGCTCATCAAGCTCATCGATGACTTCACCCAGCCGCTCGAAGGCGTCGTCGTCGTCGAACTCTCCCTGGACAAAACGGATGCCCTCGGAAAGCTGGTTCCACACCGCCTCATCAAAAGGCGTGCGCGCATAGGACTGCACGGAAGCCTTCACCTGACCGGCGAAATCCTCATCAGTCCATTCCCGGCGTCCGAAACCCACCAACGCGAAGCTGGGCGGCAGGAGCCCGCGGTTGGCGAGGTCGTACACGGCCGGCATGAGCTTCTTGCGGGCGAGGTCGCCGGTCACTCCGAAGAGCACCAGCGATGACGGGCCGGCGATCCGGTTCAGGCGGCGGTCGCGCGGGTCGCGCAGCGGGTTCCGCAGCGTTCTCCCGGAACGCGTCCCGGGCGTCCTGCCGTATTCAGTTTCTGGCATGTTGCTTCTGTGCCTTAGCTTTCGGTAACGGAGGCTGACCTGGCGGACAGCGCAGCAATAATGTCCTGCAACTGTGCCACACCGGCGGCACGGTCGGTCAGGTGCAGGCGCAGCACGGGCCGGCCATGCCTTTCCAGGACCTGCGCGTCGCCGGCTGCCTGGGCGGCAATGAGTTCCCCGAAGGTGAAAGGACGCTCCGGGATGGCGACGTCTTCCGCTGAGGCCGCGGTGACCTGGAGGAACACACCGATGGCCGGCCCGCCCTTGTGGAACTGCCCGGTGGAGTGCAGGAAGCGCGGTCCCCAGCCGAATGTCACGGGCCGGCCGGTGACGGCTGCGAGCTCGTCGCGGACGCCTTCGAGCTGCGCGAACGCAAGGCGGTCGAAGTAGGCCTGGACGCTGAGGTAGCTGTCGGGCTGGAGGGTATCCAACAGTGCGCGCACTGCCTCTTCCGCCGTTGCCGCGCTGCCAAGCCAGTCTCCGCCGCGCACCTCGATGGAGCCGTCAATGAAAGCTGCGGGCGTGGGCTCGGGCTGTGCGTCCAGCAGGCCGCGCGCTGCGACCTTGGCGGCTTCGACATCGGGCTGGTCGAAGGGGTTGATGCCCAGCAGGCGGCCCGCCACGGCAGTGGCAAACTCCCACACCATCATCTGGGTGGGAAGTCCGCCGGCAATGGCCACTTCGTTGTCCCCGAGTTCGACGTCGGCATCGGCGGCTACCAGCCGGACCACCAGAACGTCGTCGGCGCCGGAAGTCACTTCGGGCGAGTTGGGGCCGGCCACCACCGGCAGGACGCCGGTGCCGAGCTTGCCGGTGGACTCGGCGATGAGCTGCTCGGCCCAGTCCGCGAAGCCAACAATCCCGGAGCCGTCCTCGGCGATGACAATCTTGTTGCGCAGCGGGCTGGTTCCGCCCAGCGCGGTTCCGAGTGCCAGCCCGATGTTCTCAGGAGCATCCTCGTTGAGGACTACCGCCGCTTCCTCGGCCTCGTCCAGAAACGCCTGGATATCCACCCCGGCCAGGCCCGAAGGCACCAGTCCGAAGGCAGTCAGGGCGGAGAAGCGGCCGCCGACATTGGGGTCGGCGTTGAAGACGGCCCGGTACCCGGCCTCGCGGGATGCCTTGTCCAGGGGCGAGCCGGGATCGGTGACGATGATGATCCGGCTGGCGGCATCGATGCCGGCGTCGTTGAACGCCTTTTCGAAGACCCGCCGCTGGGAGTCGGTTTCAACGGTGGAGCCGGACTTGGAGGAAACCACAATGGCGGTTTCCGCCAGCCGGTCCGCCAGGGCAGCACGGACCTGGTCCGGGTCCGTGCTGTCCAGCACAGTCAGCTCGACACCGGCGGTGCCGGCGATGACCTCCGGAGCCAGCGACGATCCGCCCATGCCGCAAAGCACGATGCGGGTCACACCCTCGTCCCGGAGGGCGTCGCGCAGTTCGAGGATCTCTTTAACGAGCGGCTGGGAGACAGTGGCAGCCTCAACCCAGCCGAGGCGGATGGCCGACTCTGCTTCGGCGTCCGGACCCCACAGCGTGTGGTCCTTCGCGAAGATCCGGGTGGCGATCCGGTCCTCCACCAGGGCGGGAAGGTGCTGTTCGAGTGCCTGCTGTGCGGCACCGGTGGCTTCGTAGCTGAGTGTGCTCATGGTGGGTTAGGAAGCCTTCCGTGCGGAGGCGAGGGCGCCCTCGACGTCGCCGAGCAGTTCCTTCCAGCTGGCCACGAACTTGTCCAGGCCTTCGGATTCAAGGATTGCGACGACGTCGTTGTAGGAAATGCCAAGCTTCTCAAGGGCATCCAGGGTGGCATTGGCCTCGGCGTAGGTGCCGGTGACCGTGTCCCCGGCGACCACACCGTGGTCGAAGGTGGCGTCCAGCGTCTTCTCGGGCATGGTGTTCACGACGCCCGGGGCCACGAGCTCGGTGACGTAGAGGGTGTCCGGGTAGGCCGGATCCTTGACGCCGGTAGAGGCCCACAGCGGGCGCTGGGGGAGGGCGCCGGCTTCGGCCAGCAGGGCCCAGCGTTCAGTGGCGAAGAGTTCCTCGTAGACCTGGTACGCCAGGCGGGCGTTGGCCAGGCCTGCCTTGCCCTTGAGTGCCTTGGCTTCGTCGGTGCCCAGGGCGTCGAGGCGCTTGTCGATCTCAGAGTCCACGCGGGAAACGAAGAACGAAGCCACGGAGTGGATCTTGGAGAGGTCGTGGCCGTTTTCCTTGGCCTGCTCCAGGCCGGACTGGAAGGCGTTGATGACTGCGCGGTAGCGCTCGAGCGA
Source organism: Paenarthrobacter sp. NEAU-H11 (assembly GCF_050573415.1). NCBI lineage: Bacteria > Bacillati > Actinomycetota > Actinomycetes > Micrococcales > Micrococcaceae > Paenarthrobacter > Paenarthrobacter sp. NEAU-H11. Next base: position 45,253 of record NZ_JBNZGA010000005.1, read on the forward strand.
GAAGATCAGGGTCACGTTGACGCTGATGCCCTCGGCCAGGGTGGCGGTGATCGCTTCCAGGCCCTCAAGGGTGGCCGGGATCTTGATGAGGACGTTGTCCTTGTTGACGCGCTTGTACAGGTGCTTGGCTTCCGCGATGGTGCCTGCCGTGTCCCAGGCCAGGCGGGGGTCGACCTCGATGGACACCCGCCCGTCCACGCCCTTGGTGGCTGCGGCGACCGGTGCGAACAGGTCGCAGGCGTCGGCGACGTCGGTGGTGGTGATCTCGAAAATGGTGTCCTCGACGCTGGCGCCGGCTGCTGCCTGCTTCGCGATGGTGGCGTCGTAGTCCGTGCCGGCGGTGATCGCTGCGTGGAAGATCGACGGGTTGGTGGTTACGCCAACCACGTTCTTCTCTTCGATGAGCTTGGCCAGGGTGCCGGTTTCCAGACGTCCGCGGGAAAGGTCATCAAGCCAGATGGAAACTCCGGCGTCGGAGAGCTGCTGGGTGGGAGTAGTCATGGTGTTTATCTCCTCGAAAATTGGGGTTATGCCTGGAGGCTGGCGAGGGAGTCCTTGGCGGCCGCGGTAACTGCTGCTGCGGTGAGGCCGAACTCCTGGAAGAGGCGCTTGTAGTCTGCGGAAGCGCCGTAGTGCTCGAGGCTGATGGAACGGCCGGCGTCGCCGACGAATTCCTTCCAGCCAAGGGCCAGTCCTGCTTCAACGGACACGCGTGCCTTGACGGCGGCCGGCAGGACGGATTCGCGGTAGGCGGCGTCCTGCTTGTTGAACCACTCAACGCAGGGCATGGAGACGACGCGGGCGGCGATGCCTTCGCCCTGCAGTGCCTTGCGGGCCTGCACGGCCAGCTGGACCTCGGAACCGGTGGCGATGAGGATGACGTCGGCCGGGACGGTGGCGCCGTCCTTGGCGGCCTCGGCCAGGACGTAACCGCCCTTGGCGACGCCCGCAACGGAACCGAACGTGTCGCCGTCGGCCTCGCCTTCGCCGCGCTCCCACGTGGGGATGTTCTGGCGGGTCAGCACGATGCCGGCAGGGTTGCTGTGGTTCTCCAGCATGGTCTTCCACGCAACGGCGACTTCATTGGCGTCACCGGGACGGACAACATCCAGCCCCACGATGGCGCGCAGCGAGGCCAACTGCTCCACCGGCTGGTGGGTGGGTCCGTCCTCGCCCAGTCCGATGGAGTCGTGCGTCCAGACGTACAGGGACGGGACACCCATCAGCGCGCCAAGGCGGATGGCCGGGCGCTGGTAGTCGCTGAAGATCAGGAACGTGCCGGAGAACGCACGCGTGCGGCCGTGCAGGCTGATGCCGTTCACGATCGAAGCTGCGGCGTGCTCGCGGATGCCGAAGTGCAGGACCCGTCCATAGGGGTTGCCGGACCAGGCATCAGTCTGCTTGGAGGCGGGAACGAACGACGGCGAACCCTCGATGGTGGTGTTGTTCGACTCGGCGAGGTCGGCCGAGCCGCCCCACAGTTCCGGCAGGACCGGGCCCAGGGCGTTCAGGACCTTGCCCGAGGCGGCGCGGGTGGAGACGTCCTTGCCGGCGGGGAACACCGGAAGCGCTGAGTCGAGGCCTTCGGGAAGTTCCTTGGCCTCGATGCGCTGCAGCAGGGCCGCGCCCTCGGGGTTGGCTGCCTGCCATGCGTTGAAGGACTCCTCCCACTCCTTGCAGGCAGCGGCGCCGCGGTCGACGACGGCGCGGGCGTGGGCCAGGACATCCTGGTCGACGTCGAAGGACTTGGCGGGATCGAAGCCCAGGACTTCCTTCAGCGCTGCGACTTCCTCCGCACCGAGCGCGGAACCGTGGATCTTGCCGGTGTTCTGCTTCTTGGGTGCCGGATAGCCGATGATGGTGCGCAGGGAGACGATCGAGGGCTTCGAAGTCTCGGCCTTGGCGGCGAGGAGTGCGGAGTACAGCTCCTGCACGTCTTCCTTGTACTCGCCGGTCTTGGTCCAGTCCACGCGCTGGACGTGCCAGCCGTAGGCCTCGTAGCGCTTCAGGACATCCTCGGTGAAGGCGATGTCGGTGTCGTCCTCGATGGAGATGTGGTTCTCATCGTAGACAACGACGAGGTTGCCGAGCTCCTGGTGGCCGGCCAGCGAGGAAGCCTCTGCCGTGACGCCTTCCTGCAGGTCGCCGTCGGAGGCGATAACCCAGATGGTGTGGTCGAACGGGCTCTCGCCGGCGGGAGCATCGGCGTCGAACAGTCCGCGCTGGCGGCGCTGGGAGTAGGCGAACCCGACGGAGGACGCCAGGCCCTGGCCCAGCGGGCCGGTGGTGATCTCGACACCCGCGGTGTGCTTGTACTCGGGGTGGCCGGGGGTCAGCGAGCCCCAGGTGCGCAGTGCCTGCAGGTCCTTCAGCTCCAGGCCGTAGCCGGAAAGGAACAGCTGGATGTAAAGGGTGAGCGAGGTGTGGCCGGGGGAGAGGATGAAGCGGTCACGGCCCAGCCAGTCAGGGTTGCGGGGATCGTGGCGCATCAGCTTCTGGAAAAGAAGGTATGCGGCCGGCGCCAGGCTCATGGCCGTTCCGGGGTGGCCGTTGCCCACCTTCTCCACCGCGTCCGCGGCCAGCACGCGGATGGTGTCCACCGCGCGCTGGTCCAGGCTGGTCCAAGACAGTTCTTGCTCTTCCAAATGTGGCACGAAAACCGGGCCCCTCTCTGTGCTGATGGCAGGCGGCACACGGGATCCGTACAAAGGCACGCTGTGTGGCGCCCGCTCGGTGTGTACCAGCCGTTCACCATCGAAACGTTGATCTTTTCACTCAGCCACTGGCCAGTCAGGGAATGCGTTTTCCACTGCTTCCTCGCTGCGTGCTGATCTTGTGACAGCTTAGCTCTATTCCATTCTTTGGTCGCTGCAAATCTCACGTTTTGGACGCAATTTCCGCTTATATGAATGCGTCTGAAGTGAGGTTGAGTTAATCTGCTCGAATCGGTGCGCGAGCAATCACCAGCACCTAATGGCGGGCCGTCGGGAGCAGGCCGGCGCGGTATGATATTCGGAGGCCAGCGCCGGGTCCGGGAATAATTCCAGCCGCCCGCACTCCCGGCTGTTGCGTGGATCACTGTTCCGCGGGCGCCCGGTTGGACCGGGCCGCATGACTAGCTGGACAGCCAGACAGAACTGCCAACAGAACGGGTGACTGCCACCGTGAGCACAACAGATACGCCGCTGAACGCATCCCGGGCCTCACGACCCGGGATCGCCCGTAAGGCAAAGGCGTATCTCGCCCTCACCAAGCCCCGCGTCATTGAACTGCTGCTGGTCAGCACGCTGCCCACCATGATTTATGCGGAACGCGGCTTTCCGTCCATCGGGCTCATCCTGGCCACGCTGGTGGGCGGGGCCTTCGCTGCCGGCAGCGCCGGAGCCTTCAACTGCTACATCGACCGCGACATCGACAAGCTGATGCACCGGACGGAGAACCGGCCGCTGGTCACCGGTGAGGTCAGCCCGCGCGAGGCGCTGGTCTTCTCCTGGCTCCTCGGTGCCGCCGCCATCGCCATCCTCTGGTTCGGCGCCAACCCGCTGTCCGCGTGGCTTGGGCTTGGGGCGATCTTCTTCTACGTGGTGATCTATACGATGATCCTCAAGCGCCGCACCGCGCAGAACATCGTGTGGGGCGGCGCGGCCGGCTGCTTCCCCGTGCTGATTGCCTGGGCCGCCGTCACCAACTCGGTGGAATGGCCCGCCGTCATCCTCTTTATGGTGATCTTCCTCTGGACGCCACCGCACTACTGGCCGCTGTCCATGCGCTACGGCGAGGACTACCGCAACGCCAAGGTCCCCATGCTGGGCGCCATCGCCGGCGCCCAGGTGGTTTCCGTGCAGGTGGTCCTCTACGCCTGGGCCATGGTGGCCTGCTCGCTCCTGATGGTTCCCGCAGGCGGTGCCGGCTGGGTCTACACCGTAACCGCCGTCCTGGCCGGGGCCTGGTTCCTTTACGAGTCACACGCCCTCTACAACAGGGCACAGCGTGAGGACATCTCCGACAAGCGGGCCATGAAGGTCTTCCACGGCTCCATCAGCTACCTCACCCTGCTCTTCATCGCCCTGGCGGTCGACCCGTTCGTCGGACCCGCCGTCATGGCCGGCTAGCAGGGGAAAGCGGTCCGGCGGGTTCCTTTCGCACCCGCAGCGCTCCATTACTTTCCGCGGGACTCTCCGCAACGCCCTGGCACCTTGGACTCAGCCCCACGGGGGGCCGCCTTCTGTGGCGCCGAGGCGTATGACATTTTTGTCATGTCGATCACGTTTACTGTCATTTGAAATGACGGCGTGGTTACGGTGGAGGGGATCCTGCCCGCTAGCAAAGGAAGTTCCATGGCACAGGCACCCGATCCATCCTCCGTCCGCACCGCGGCCAGTCCGCCCGCACCAGGGAGCGGGGGGATGGGACGGCGCCGCCTGAAGTTCCCTGGCCATCTGGGCGCAGACATCCCGGCGTCACTCGTGGTGTTCCTCGTGGCACTGCCACTTTCCCTTGGTATTGCCGCGGCATCCGGTGCGCCCATCATGGCGGGCCTCATCGCGGCCGCCATCGGCGGCATCGTTGCCGGCAGCCTGGGCGGGTCTCCGCTGCAGGTCAGCGGACCGGCGGCCGGACTCACCGTCGTCGTGGCCGGGCTGGTCCAGGAGTTCGGCTGGCAGGTGACGTGCGCCATCACCGCAGCGGCCGGCGTCGTGCAGCTGCTGCTGGGCTTCAGCCGCGTGGGGCGCGCCGCGCTGGCAGTCTCGCCGGTGGTAGTGAAGGCGATGCTGGCCGGCATCGGCGTCACGATCATCCTTCAGCAGATCCACGTACTGCTTGGCGGCCAGCCGGCGGGCTCGGCTGTTGAGAACATCGTGGGCTTGCCTGCAGCTATCACCAATGTCGAACTGCACGCAGCCCTCCTGGGACTGGCCGTCGTCGTAATCCTCCTCGGCTGGAAGCACCTTCCCGCGGCTGTGCGCCGTATTCCGGGGCCGCTTGCCGCCGTCGCCGCCGGCACCGCGCTTTCCATCGCCTTCGCTCCCGGGGTGGGACGCATTTCCCTCGAAGGGTCGATCTTCGACGCCGTCGCGCTGCCGCAATTGCCCGACGACAACTGGCGCGCCGTTGCCTTCGCCGTCATCTCAATGGCGCTGATCGCCAGCATTGAATCGCTGCTGTCCGCCGTCGCCGTGGACAAAATGCACCACGGCCCCCGCACCAACCTGGACAGGGAGCTCGTGGGCCAGGGCGCAGCCAACATTGTTTCCGGGTCCTTGGGCGGACTGCCCGTGACCGGCGTCATCGTCCGCAGCGCCACGAACGTGGAAGCCGGCGCCGCCACCCGTTCGTCCGCAGTCCTGCACGGCATCTGGGTCCTTGCCTTCTCCGCCATCTTCGCCGGACTGATCCAGCTCATCCCGCTGGCCGTCCTTGCGGGCCTCCTTGTGGTGATCGGCGCGCGCCTCATCAAAATTGCGGACATCAGGATCAGCCTCCGCACGGGCGACCTCCTGATCTACTCCGTGACCCTCCTCTGTGTCGTCTTCCTGAACCTGCTCGAAGGTGTCATGATCGGCCTCGTGCTGGCGGCGGCGAGCGTGCTTTGGCGTGTGTTGCGGGCGGCGGTCCACGCACACAAGCCCGTTTCGTCGTCGGATACCTGGCGCATCACCGTCGCGGGGTCCTGCAGCTTCTTCGCCCTGCCGCGGCTCAGCCGCGTGCTGCATTCCGTGCCGAACGGCAAGGGGGTTGTGGTGGAGCTGAACGCGGACTACGTTGACCACGCATTCCGCGAGGCGCTGATCGCCTGGCAAAGGCAATACGAGGCGGCCGGCGGAAAGGTCCGCCTTGAGGAACACGGCAACAGCCTGTTCCAGGATGCTGCTGACCGCACGCCCAAGCGCCAGGACGCCAGGGAGCTTCCGCTGCCGCCCAGGACGTCATGGCAGTCCGCCATGCCAACCCGGGAAGGGGCCGGGGAAGCAGCCGGACGGCAGGCCGGGCCGCTGGATTCGCTTCTTCAGGGGATCAGCAAGTACCACCGGCGGTTCGCCGACCAGGTCCGGCCCCTGGTCCGTGATCTGGCAGAGGGCCAGAACCCGGACACCCTGTTTATCGCCTGCGTTGATTCCCGCGTCAACCCCAACCTGATCACCAGCAGCGGCCCGGGCGACCTGCTGACCCTGCGGAACATCGGGAACGTGGTGTGCCACGAGGGCCAGGATGCCTCGATTGACTCGGCCCTGGCCTTCGCCGTCAAGGGCCTGAACGTGGATTCGATCGTGATCTGCGGGCACTCCAACTGCGGTGCCATGAAGGCGCTGGTCGAGGAGGCCAACGGCAAGGGGAATGGTGTTTTGGGGGCGGCCTTCGATTCCTGGCTGGACCACGCGAGGCCCAGCTACGCCGAGCTTCTCGCGGAGCATCCGGTTGCATTGGAAGCTGCAGCCGCAGGCTACAACGAGGTGGACCAGCTGGCCATGGTGAACGTTGCCATTCAGCTGCGCAAGCTGGAACGCCATCCGGCGGTTGGCCCGGAACTCGTTACCGGCAAAGTGCAGGCAACAGGGCTGTTCTATGACATCGCCACGGCGCGGGTGCTACTGGTGGAACCCACCGGCATCCGGTTCCTGGACCCGGCCCGGGCCGCCGCCCCGGTGTGTGCCGGGTGACGCGCACGGCAGGACCAAGGCGCCGGCGCTCCGGCGCGGAATGAAGAGTGACTGTTTCCCTCAGGTGTCGCGAGGGGAGTCCCGGCGAAAGGTTCAATTTTTCGGGCGGACGGCTTTGACCACCAGGACGACGGCGGCGATCGCCCAGAACGCCATGCCCCAGGCCAGCGAGGGAACCAGGATGGCAAGGCCGGATCCAGTGCCGGAGGCCGCCATGAAGGAGAGGATGAAAGCGGCCGCCGAAAGTGGCGCATGCATCGCCATCGCCAGGGGAAGGCTCCCCGTCCGCTCGTACACCCACACCATCAGCACCCTGTACGGGGGAAGCCACGCGAAAAGGTACACGGCCACCACCAGGGCGGCGGGTACGGCTCCTGACGGATCAGCGCTCCCGGCGAACATGGGGTAGTGCCAAGCGCCCCACAGCAGGCCCATGATGAGCCCGGTGGAGAGGATGCCGAACCGCTGCCGGAGCCGGGGAAGCGCAAAGCCTGTCCAGCCGAGCTCTTCCAGGCTGCCGACCACGGTTCCCACCACGACGCCGGCCAGCACGATGATGGCCAGTTCACCGGGGGTGGCAAAGCTCCGGTAGAACCCCGGGAACGCCCATGTGACAGCAGCCGCAGTGGCAGCCATGACCAGGGGTCCGGTCAGGAGCGCAACCGCGTACCAGCGTGCACCGGCCGGCCATGTACGGAGCCGGATTCCGAGCTGCCGCAGGCCGGCTTTTCCGTGCAGGAGCCAGGTGAGGAGGACGCCTGCGGCCGCCGGGCCCAGCGGGCCTGCCGTTAGCGCGACCCCCATCGGTACCGGCCCCACACCCTGGATGGCAGCTACGGCGCCCCAGGAGATGACGAAGGTCAGGAGGTAGTAGGCAGGGGCGGGATGCCGCCGCATGAACGCTGTTGCTCCGTTCCCGCTGCCGGCAGGTACCCCTGGCAGCGGGACTCCGGGCTGTGGCTGGCCTGCCATCGCGGATCCTCCTGCCCGTAGCCCCCTGGGACCGCCTTTCGGCACCAGGAAGCAAGCCAAAGTGTTTCAATACCCAGCCTGATGGCGCAGGGGTCGGGGGAGTAGGGGCGTTGGTCACAGATTGGCAGCGGCCGGACCGATCCGCTGCAGGGGGTTATTCCACCGGACTTGCTTTTGCGAGATCCCAGGCGTTCGTGGAGGCAACCATCAGCAGCGCGGCCCCCAGCATGTGGGCGGCCACCAGCAGGGCCGGGATGCCGTTGTAGTACTGGGTGAAGCCGATGACGGCCTGGAGGACTGTCACGCCAAGGAGTCCCAGGACTGCCGTTCGGATGGGGCCTGTGATCCGTCGCAGCAGTACCAGCGCAAGCGCAACCAGGGTTCCTGCGGTCACAAGGTACGCCGGCACGGCGTGGATGTGGGAGAACAGGTCCCAGTCGAGCCCATTGCGCGGAGCGTCCGCGTCGCCGGCGTGGGGGCCGGCTCCCGTTACCACCACGCCCAGCATGACCGCGAGGGCGGAAAAAAGCGCGACGGCGGCCGTCACCGGGCGCATGGCCCCGGGCAGGACGGCGAGGGGAACGGTCCGGAACCGGCCGGTCCGGCCGAATGCCCGGTTGACCAGAAGCGTGGCGAACACCACCAGCGCCATGGATACCAGGAAGTGAAGTCCGACTACCCAGGGGTTCAGGTTGGTGAGGACGGTGATGCCGCCGATCACGGCCTGGGCGGGGATGCTGGCGAGGAGGCCCAGTGCCAGCAGGAAAAGGTCGCGCCGCTCCTTGCGGAGGTTCCACAGGTAAACCAGCATCAAAGCGGCGACGGCGGCCAGGGCGAAGGTGAGGAGGCGGTTGCCGAATTCGATGAAGCCGTGGATGCCCATCTCGGGGGTGTTCACCAGGGAGCTGTCAGTGCAGCGGGGCCAGGTGGGGCAGCCCAGGCCGGACGAGGTCAGCCGTACGGCGCCACCGGTGACCACCAGCAGGGTCTGCCCGATCAGGGAAGCTACGGCCAGTCGGCGGACGCTGGTGTCCACAGTGCGGGGCAGCCGCGCCGCCAGGCGGCCGGCGAACTCAGGAAGGCGGAAGGCGGTGCTCACGAATATCTCAATTCCACTTGAACCAACGGATTGCTGCTGCGCCGGCTATGACTGTCCAGAGCACCAGTATGAGGGCGGCGGCGCCATTCACCGCACCGTGCAGGAAGGCGTCCCGCAGGGCTTCGCCGAGTGCGCCCGAGGGCAGGTATGCAACGATCTGCTGGGCCCCGGCGGGGAGCCTTTCCGCGGGAATCACGATGCCGCCGAGGGCCCCCAGGAGGATCCACAGCAGGTTGGTGATGGCCAGGGTGGCTTCCGGGCGGACAGTTCCGGCCACCAAGAGGCCCAAGGCAGTAAAAGCCGCCGCCCCCAGCGCAAGGAGCAGGAGCCCCGGAATCCAGCCGGCCGCCGTCGGCCGCCACCCCAAAGCCAGCCCAACGGCGGCCACAACGGCAACCTGCAGGCACAGCACCGCCAGGACCGAAAGCACCTTGCCCGCGATCAGCCCGCCGCGGCCCAGCGGCGTGGTGGAGAGGAAGCGGAGCACGCCATAGCGCCGGTCGAATCCGGTGGCGATGCCCTGCCCGGTAAAGGCCGTGGACATGGCGCAAAGAGCGAGGATGCCGGGCACCGCCACATCGATGCGGGTGGGTCCAAGCCCGTCCAGGAAGGGTGTCACGGTCAGGCCGGCAAGCGCCAGCAGCGGCAGCACCACTGCGAGGATCAGCTGCTCGCCATTGCGCAGCATAGCCAGCGCTTCGTACTTGCCCTGCAGCAGTATGCGCCGCAGCAGGGGTGCGGGCGACTGGCGGCCGGGGCCTGGAGCGGTGCCTGCGGCACCCGCGGGAGTCCCGTTCATCGGAGGTCCTTTCCCGAGATGTCCAGGAAGACGTCTTCAAGGCTACGCGCCTGCAGGGTCATCGAAGCGGGCATGATGTCGTGGACGGCCCACCACTCTGCCAGGGCTGCAAGGTGGCGGGGGGTCAGCGTACCGGTGGCGGTGTAGCTGCCGGCCCGTTCCTCGGAGATGACGACGTCGGCGGGCAGCACGGCGGACAGGTCCAGTCCCGGCTTCGCCTCGAAGGAGAGGGTCCGCACGTGGTGGGCGCCTGCTTCCAACGCGGGTCCGCGCTGAAGGAGTTCCTGGACTGTCCCTTCGGCGACGTTCCGGCCGCCGTCGATGATGTAGACATAGTCGGCGAGCCGCTGGGCGTCGTCCATCAGGTGCGTTGTGAGGATGATTCCCAAGCCTGAATCCCGCAGTTCGCCGATCAGCTCGAACACCAGCTGGCGGGACTGCGGATCCAGCCCGGCGCTCGGCTCGTCGAGGAACAGGACTTCCGGCCGGCCGATCAATGCTGCCGCAAGGGCAAGGCGCTGTTTCTGGCCGCCTGAGAGCCGCCGGACAGTGGTCCGGCCGAACGCGTCGATCCCCAGCCGCTCAACCAAGTCCTCCACGGGCCAGGGGTGCGCGTAGAGTCCGGCAATGTGCCGCAGCAGCGGCAGCGGTCTGGCCGACGGCGGGAGGCCGCCGTCCTGGAGCATCACGCCTACGCGGGACCGCAGGTCGGCCCCGGCCGACGCCGGGTCCTGGCCCAGCAGGGTGATGCTGCCGCCGCTGCGCTTCTGCAGGCCCTGGGCGCATTCGAGCGTGGTGGTTTTGCCTGCACCGTTGGCACCCAGCAGTGCAGTGACCTGCCCGCGCTCGGCGACGAGTGAGATGCCGCCCACCACCCGGAGCATTTTTCCGTCCAGGCTGGAAAGCGGACCTACATCCTTGATGAGCCCGTTAATGGACAGGACGGGGGATTGGGGCGATCGCACCCCAGTATTCTACGGGAAGTAGTATTGCCGGCAGTCCGCTGTTGCGGGTCAGGTCAGCCTCGCCTTACTGGAACCCGGGACTAAATTACGACACTATTGTGTTGTGTATTCCATGACCAACGCTACTGCTGTGCCTGTTGTCCGGCACGGGGCTTCCGCTGTTTCCGCGGAAGGCGGCGTCATGCCCGCAGGGCCGGTGGCTGACGCAGATGAGCGTACCCGCGACCGCGTCCTTGCTGCGGTCCTGGAACACGGACCAGTAAGTGCCGCCGAACTGGGCGACCTGCTGGGATTCACGCCCGCGGCAGTCCGCCGCCACCTGGACCATTTGTCCCGTGCCGGCGTTATCGAAGTCAAGCGGGTGGCCAAGTCGGGTGCAGGGGCAGGCCGCCCCGCCCGGCGTTACGTCCTTAGTTCCCAAGGCCAGTCGAGCCTTGGCAACGACTACCTTGATATTGCCGCCCTCGCCCTCCAGCAGCTCCAGGAAATGGCAGGCCCGGACGCGGTGCGGGCCTTCGCCGTCGAACGCTTTGCGGACATGGAGCGCCGGTACGCGCCCGAGATCGAAAAGGCGGGTCCGGACATCACCGACCGCGCCAAAGCGCTTGCGGACGCCCTGAGCCGGGACAACTTCGTGGCGTCGGCAGCCTCCATCGAGGCCAAGGCTCCGTTGCCGGCAGCCCTTTCCAGTGTCCAGCTGTGCCAGGGCCATTGCCCCATCCAGCAACTCGCCGCCCGTTTCCCCGTGTTTTGCGATGTGGAGACCGAAGTGTTCTCGAGGCTGGTGGGCGTAGACGTACGCCGGCTCTCCACACTTGCCCGCGGCGGCCACGTCTGCACCACCCACATTCCCACAGGAAGGCTGTCTGCCGGAGGGCCTAAACCGCTCCCGGCAGCCCCCGCCCGCCTGAATGAAGTAACCAACCATCAGCAAGAAAGGCCGTGATGACGGACCAACTATCAGAGAAAGCAGTCGCCGAAAACACTGTGATCTCGGAGATTCTTGAGAAGAATCCCGAGCTTCACGGCATCGGCAACTACGAGTACGGCTGGGCTGACAAGAACGACGTCGGCGCCAACGCCCGCCGTGGGCTCGATGAAGAGGTAGTCCGGGACATTTCGGCCAAGAAGAGCGAGCCGGAATGGATGCTCGACCTGCGCCTCAAGGGCCTGAAGTACTTCGACCGGAAGCCCATGCCCACGTGGGGTGCGGACCTCTCCGGCATCGACTTTGACAACATCAAGTACTTCGTCCGCTCCACGGAGAAGCAGGCTGCCACCTGGGAAGACCTGCCCGAGGACATCCGCAACACGTACGAGAAGCTGGGTATCCCGGAAGCCGAGCGCAGCCGCCTCGTCTCCGGTGTTGCCGCACAGTACGAGTCCGAGGTTGTCTACCACCAGATCCGCGAGGACCTCGAAGCCCAGGGCGTCATCTTCCTGGACACCGACACCGCCCTCAAGGAGCACCCGGAGATCTTCCAGGAGTACTTCGGCACGGTCATCCCCGTGGGCGACAACAAGTTCGCGTCGCTGAACACCTCGGTGTGGTCAGGCGGTTCCTTCGTCTATGTGCCCAAGGGCGTCCACGTGGACATCCCGCTGCAGGCATACTTCCGCATCAACACCGAAAACATGGGCCAGTTCGAGCGAACCCTGATCATTGCCGACGAGGACTCCTACGTCCACTACATCGAAGGCTGCACCGCGCCGATCTACACCTCGGACTCGCTGCACTCGGCCGTCGTGGAGATCATCGTGAAGAAGGGCGCCCGCGTCCGGTACACCACCATCCAGAACTGGTCCAACAATGTGTACAACCTGGTGACCAAGCGTGCCATCTGCGAAGAAGGCGCCACCATGGAATGGGTCGACGGCAACATTGGCTCCAAGGTCACCATGAAGTACCCGGCCGTCTACCTCGTAGGTGAGCACGCCAAGGGCGAAACCCTGTCCATCGCGTTCGCCGGCGAAGGCCAGCACCAGGACACCGGCTCCAAGATGGTCCACATCGCGCCGAACACCAAGAGCTCCATCATCTCCAAGTCCGTGGCCCGCGGCGGCGGACGCGCAGCCTACCGCGGCCTGGTCCAGGTCCGCGAAGGCGCCAAGCACTCCGCAAACACCGTCCGCTGCGACGCGCTGCTGGTGGACACCATCAGCCGTTCGGACACCTACCCGTACATCGACATCCGCGAGGACGATGTTGTGATGGGCCACGAGGCAACTGTTTCCCGGGTCAGCGAAGAGCAGCTCTTCTACCTCATGTCCCGCGGCATGCGCGAAGACGAAGCCATGGCGATGATCGTCCGCGGCTTCATCGAGCCGATTGCCCGCGAGCTCCCCATGGAGTACGCACTTGAGCTGAACCGCCTGATTGAACTGCAGATGGAAGGGTCCGTCGGATAACGATGACTGAAATCACTACTGAAAAGGCACGCATCGGCGCGCCCTCAGCCCAGCCGTTCATTGACGGCTTCACGGAGGAAGGCGAGAGCCTTTCTCCCATCAATGCCGGCAACAAGGCACCGCTTGCCGGCGCTCCGGCCAAGCGCCACTCCCACGGCGGCGGCGTCGGTGTCCCGGACAGCTCGCGCGCCGGCCGCCTGACGTCCTACAGGCTTGCCGATTTCAAGCCGCTGACCGGCATGGAGGAAGACTGGCGGTTCACCCCGCTCAAGCGCCTCCGCGGCCTTCACACCGAGGTCCTTTCCGGCGCGGCGCCCGCAGTGGTTGTCACCGGTCCGGAGCAGGTCATCGTTGAGAGCGTCGGCCGTGACGACCAGCGCATCGGTACGGCCGGCATCCCCGAGGACCGCGTGTCCGCCAACGCCTGGGAGAACTTCGCCGGCGCGACGGTGGTAACCATCCCGTCCGAGTTCGAAGCCACGTCGGAGATCAACGTGGACATCGAAGGCACGTCCCTCGAAGCCGCCGCCCAGCACCTCGTGATAGTCGCAGAGAAGTTCTCCAAAGCGGTGGTTGTCCTGAACCACAGGGGCTCCGCCGTTGTTTCGGAAAACGTCGAGATCGTCGTGGAAGACGGCGCGAACCTGACCGTGATCACGCTCCAGGAATGGAACGACGACGCCGTCCACGCCTCCTCCCAGCAGGCGAAGATCGGCCGCGACGCCAAGCTCAAGCACGTCATGGTGAGCCTCGGCGGCGACCTCGTCCGCGTCACGCCGTCGGCCCGCTTCACCGCCCCCGGCGGCGAAGCCGAGATGTTCGGCCTGTACTTCGCCGACGCCGGCCAGCACCTGGAGCAGCGCCTCTTCGTTGACCACGCCGTGGCCAACTGCAAGTCCAACGTGCTGTACAAGGGCGCGCTGCAGGGCCGGAACGCCCACGCAGTCTGGGTGGGCGACGTCCTGATCCGCAAGGAAGCCGAAGGCACCGATACCTACGAGGCCAACCGCAACCTGCTGCTGACGGACGGTGCCCGCGCCGACTCCGTGCCCAACCTCGAAATCGAGACCGGCCTGATCGAGGGTGCCGGCCACGCCAGCGCCACCGGCCGCATGGATGACGAGCACCTGTTCTACCTGATGGCACGCGGCATCCCCGAGGACGTTGCCCGCCGCCTGGTGGTCCGCGGCTTCCTGAACGAGATCATCCAGCAGATCAAGGTCACCTCCATCGAGGAGCGGCTGACCGAGGCTGTTGAGCACGAGCTCGCCCTCACGGACAACTAGGAAGCACGGAGCACGGTTTACAGATGACTGACCAGCCAAAGGGCGAGCTTGTCTGCAAGGTGGATGAAATCCAGCTGAAGCAGGCGCTGCGGATCCTGATCGACGACTACCCTGTGGCCATCGTCAAGGACTCCATGGGGGAGATCCACGCCATCGGCGACACCTGCTCGCACGCGGACATTTCGCTGTCCGAGGGCGAGGTCGAGGGCTGCGCCATCGAGTGCTGGGGCCACGGGTCCCAGTTCGATCTGCGCAGCGGGCAGCCGCTGCAGCTGCCGGCCTACGATCCCGTCCCGGTCTTCGCCGTCGACATCCGCGGGGACGAGGTCTACGTGGACGTCACCACTGTCCTCAACGGCGCCGAAGCTCCGAACTTCAGCTAGCACCACAGAATTACGAATCAACTTCCAGACAGAGAGCGCACCGCGGCCGGCAGGCACGGTGCAGAGGAGAACAAGACACATGTCTACTCTTGAGATCAAGGACCTGCACGTCAGCATTGAGACGGAGCAGGGAACCAAGGAAATCCTGAAGGGCGTCAGCCTGACCATCCGGACCGGCGAGACCCACGCCATCATGGGCCCCAACGGCTCCGGCAAGTCCACGCTGGCCTCCACCATCGCGGGCCACCCGCGCTACAACGTCACCAGCGGCTCCATCACCCTCGACGGCGAAGACGTCCTGGCGATGAGTGTTGACGAGCGCGCCCGTGCAGGCGTCTTCCTGGCCATGCAGTACCCGGTGGAGGTCCCCGGTGTCAGCATGACCAACTTCCTGCGCACCGCAAAGACTGCCATCGACGGCGAAGCGCCCAAGCTCCGCACCTGGACCAAGGACGTCAAGGCTGCCATGGAGAAGCTGCGGATCGACGCCGACTTCGCCCAGCGCAACGTGAACGAAGGCTTCTCCGGCGGCGAAAAGAAGCGTGTGGAAATCCTGCAGCTGGAACTCTTCAAGCCGAAGTTCGCCGTCCTGGACGAGACCGACTCCGGCCTGGACGTCGACGCGCTGAAGGTCGTCTCCGAGGGCGTCAACCGCGCCCACGCCGAGGGCAAGATGGGCACGCTGCTCATCACGCACTACACGCGCATCCTGCGCTACATCAAGCCTGACTTCGTGCACGTGTTCGTGGACGGCCAGGTTGTCGAGGAAGGCGGCCCGGAGCTGGCCGACCGCCTGGAAGAAGAAGGCTACGACCGCTACGCCAAGGGCGCCGGCGCGGCCACCATCGCGGCCTCCGCCGCAGCACAGGCCTAGTAAAGGACACTTGCCATGACCGAAATCAACACGGCACGCACGAGCCTTGAGGACGTCGAGGAGGCGCTGAAGGATGTCATCGACCCCGAACTCGGCGTCAACATCGTTGACCTGGGCCTGCTGTACGGCTTGAAGTACTCCGATGACGACGGCGCGCTGCTGATCGACATGACCCTGACCACCGCGGCCTGCCCGCTCACCGACGTCCTGGAGGAACAGGTGGGCAAGGCCCTGGACGGCGTTGTTGACGACTGGCGCCTGAACTGGGTCTGGATGCCGCCATGGGGTCCTGAGCGGATCACGGACGACGGCAAGGACCAGATGCGGGCACTCGGCTTCAACATCTGAGAGCTTCACAAGTACGACGACGGCGGGTCATCTTTCCCAGGAAAGGTGACCCGCCGTCGTCGTACCCTCACCTCCCACATCCATTGCTCCATACTTGTCGTTTTCACCGCTCTAAACGACATTTGCGGAGCAACCGATGGGGCTAGAGCTGCAGAGCGCTCGGCGGAGTTAGAGCGAGGGTGCCGAGAACGTGTCGCACTGGTTGATGTCCCCGGTCTCGTAGCCGCGGTAGAACCAGCGCTGGCGCTGCTCGCTGGATCCGTGGGTCCAGGCCTCGGGCGTGACACGGCCGGTGGCCGCCTCCTGGATCCGGTCGTCGCCAACCGCAGACGCGGCGGACAGTGCATCGTTCAGGTCCTGCTGCGTGAGGGCTTCCAGGAACGGCTGGCCGTCGGGGCCCGGCTGGGTGGATGCGTGTTTTGCCCAGAGTCCGGCGTAGCAGTCAGCCTGCAGTTCAACCCGGACTGCACCGGACTCCGGCCCCTGCGGATCCTGCTGGGCTTGGTCGAGGCTCCCCAGCACGTTCTGGATGTGGTGTCCGAACTCGTGGGCCACCACATACTCCTGCGCCAGCGGCCCGCCTGAGGAACCGAACCGGTCCACGAGTTCCTGGAAGAACCCGGGATCGAAGTAGGCGGTGGTATCGGTGGGGCAGTAGAACGGTCCCACCGCGCTGGAGGCCGTGCCGCAGCCGGTGCTGACAGCCTGGTCGAAGATCACGGTCTCCGGCTGCGGGTACTGCACGTTGTACTGCTGCAGATAAGCAGGCCAGAAAGCGTTCAGGCTGTTGACTGTGCCGGTGATGCGGCAGTCCACGCGGGCGTCCGCATCCGCCCCGGTCTGGCAGGCAGGAGCCGTGCCCTGGCTCTGCGGTGCCTGGCCCGCACCGGCCAGGCCCTCCAACAGCTGGGGATTGACGCCCAGCAGCGCGGCAATGAGCAGGATGAGCCCGCCGCCGATGCCGCCGCCCACTTTGACTCCGCGGCCCATGCCGCGCCGGTCCTGGACCTGCGAGGGGTCCAGCTGCACATTGTCATTGAAACTCATAAAGTCACAATACCCGCGGGCCCGCGGCTCAATCCGTGCCGGCCGGTAAAGTTGATGCGATGCCTTTCCTCAACCGAATCCAGCGCTGGGCCGATGAACGGCCGCACGACACCGCCGTCGTGATTGCAGGACGGCGCCTTTCCTGGTTGGAGTTCCGGGATTCCGCCGCCGCGCTGGTAGCCCACGCCAAGTCCGTCACGGCCCTCTGTGAGGCCAATTCGGTTGACTTCGCCACCAAATTCGCCGCGGCGGTGGCGGGCGGGCGCCAGTGCGCCGTCCTCGACCCGGCGTGGCCCGCCCAGCTGCAGGAGGACATCAGGCGGCGCGTCGAAGCATCCGCACTTCCGGCACCGGTGTCCCCGGACGATGAGCTGGCGGACGGCGTGCCGGAGGGCACCTTCCTCATCGGACTGACGTCCGGCACCACCTCGGTTCCCAAAGCCTTCACGCGCTCCCGGCGGTCCTGGCAGGAATCCTTCGACGCCTCGATCGAGTTCTTTGGGCTCCGCCAGGATGATGTGACGCTGGCGCCGGGGCCGCTCGCCGCGAGCCTCAACCTCTACGCCCTGGCAGAGTGCCTTTATGCGGGGTCCGAGTTCCAGACCCTCGAATCCTTCGACGTCGGGGACGTCCATACCGCCATCGCGCATGACCGCGTCACCAGGCTGGTGCTGGTGCCCACCATGCTAAGGATGCTCAGCGAGCGCGGCCTGACCGGATGCGTGGACGCTTCCGGGGTCCGCACCATCATCTGTGCAGGCTCGAAGCTGGACGCGCGGACGCTGGAAGCCGCGCGCCGCTGGGCCCCGAACGCCACCATCTTCGAGTACTACGGCGCCTCGGAGCTGAGCTTTGTGTCCGGGGCCGGGCTGCCGGCCCGCCAGCCTGCCGTGCACGGCGGCACCGGAATTGGCCGGCCCTTCCCGGGCGTGGACGTCCGGATCCTCGATGACGCCGGCATGCCCCTCCCGGACGGTGACGCCGGGAACATCTGCGTCCGGAGCCCGATGGTCAGCAACGGCTACCTCTGGGGCGACGACGGCCGGGCCCTGAAGTCCTTCGGCGGCTGGTTCACAGTGGGGGACCAAGGGTATCTCGCCGAGGGGGAACTGCACATCCTGGGCCGCCGCGCGGACATGATCCTCACGGCCGGCAGGAACGTCTATCCGCACGAGGTTGAACTGGCACTGTCAGCGGTGCCCGGGGTCTCCGCCGCCGTGGCTGCCGGAATGCCCGACGACCTTCGCGGCCAAAGGGTGGTGGCCGGCGTCGTCCCCTCCCATGGGGCAGTCACGGCAACGCAGCTCCGGGCCGGACTCGAAGAGCTGCTGGCACGGGACAAGCGGCCGCTCCAGTACTACCTGCTGGCAGAATTGCCCGCCACGGACCGCGGCAAGGTCAGCAGGAGCCTGCTGCTGGACTGGATAGAGTCCCGGGACCCGAGGGTACGCAGCCTTGGCGGCTGACCAGCTCCCTCCGGACCGGCAACCCGTCATCATCGCGGCCCTGCGGACGCCGGTTAGCCGCACCAACGGCGCCCTCCGGAAACTGCGCGCCCACGAGTTGCTGGCGCCTGTCCTGCGCGGCCTTCTGGCCGGCGCCGGGGTTGAGCCCGGTGCCGTCGCCGACGTAGTGATCGGCAACGCCGTGGGCGGCGGCGGAAATGTGGCGCGCCTGGCCCTGCTTGAGGCCGGAATGCCCGTCAGTGTTCCCGGCATCTCCGTGGACCGCCAGTGCGGTTCGGGGCTGGACGCGATCGTCCTCGCGTCACGGCTGGTGGCAGCGGGCGGTGGTCCGCTGTTCCTTGCCGGAGGAGTGGAGAGCACCAGTACGGCGCCATTGCGCGCGTACAGGAACGACGACGGCAGCCCGGAGTTTTACCGGCGGGCCCAGTTTGTGCCGGCGGCCTTCGGGGACCCGGACATGGGCGTGGCCGCGGAAACCGTGGCGCAGAAGTTCAGTGTCAGCCGGGAGCGGCAGGACGCCTTCGCGCTCCGGAGCCACCGGCTGGCGCTTGGCGCCTCTCAAGCAGGGTATTTCGACGGCGAGCTGGTTCCGCTGGACACCGCCGCCGGGACTGTTGCTGCTGACGATGGTCCACGGCGGGGGTTGAACGCCGCGGTGATGTCCCGGTTCCCGGCCGCCTTCGTGGAGGGAGGAACTGTCACCGCGGGGAACTCATGCTTCGACGCGGACGCCGCCTCCGCCGTCGTCCTGACATCCCTTCAGCGGGCGCGGGAACTGGGCGCGGCGGACGCGCTGCTGGTGCTGGGCGGCGGGACGGCAGGAGTGGACCCCGAGGTGCTGGGCGTCGGTGCCGCCGCCGCGGCGAATAACGTGCTCGGTGCCGCGCAGGTGGGCGCCGGAGAGCTGGACCTGGTGGAGTTCAACGAAGCCTTCGCCTCACAGACGCTTGCCTGCCTGGACCTGCTGGGGATTGACGGTGAGCGGGTAAACCTCGACGGCGGGGCGCTGGCCTTGGGCCATGCGTACGGTGCGTCCGGCGCTGTCCTGGTGACGCGGCTTCTCGCCCAGGCGCGCAGGAACACGGCGCCGGGAAGCCTGGCACTGGCCATGATCAGCAGCGCCGGAGGCATGGGTACGGCAGCGTTGCTGCAGTACGAGCGCCTCTAGGAAGTTCCCGGGCTTCAGTCCTCCGCTTCGCCCAGGCCGCGGGCGGCAAGCGCCTCGCCCGTCTGGCGGGCGAAAGCCACCGAGGTGATGAAGACGGGCAGGATCAGGGCCCTCGGATTTCGTTCCAGGCCCCGGGCACGGGCGGAATCCCGGACGTCGGCAAAGGTGCCGGCGATGTAGGGGATGCTGCGCAGCATGATGCCGATGGTGAGGGCGAACCGCTCGGGATCGGCACCAAACCTCCTGAAGGGCGTGGCTGCCCTGACTACTCCATCCAGGAGCTGCTGCACCGGCGTAGTGGCTGTGAGCAGCGAGGCCGCCACAACGCAGATGACGATGTTCAGGACGATCCTGGCCGCAGTCGGGGCTCCCAGCTGCCACCACTGGAACAGCCCGATGACCAGCAGGACGGCGGCGAGCGGGCGGATTGCTCCCCAGAGCCGTTTCAGGCCCGCACCGGTGAGCAGGAAGAGGCCGCAGAGTCCGCCAAGTACCGCCGCCGAGATGAGCCAGTCCTGGATGATGAACGAGGCCAGGCCGCAGCCGAACACCAGGAGGAACTTCAGCGCGGGCGGTGACCGGTGGAGCAGTGAATTCCCCGGCACGTAGTTGGCCAGGAGGAAGCCGTGCCCCCTCATCGGACGCCCGGCTCCGTGGCACGGAGGCCTTCCATGCACAGGGCGCGGTACGCTGCCACCGCTTCCGCCGGGGCACCGTCGAACGCGACTTTTCCCTGGTCGATGACCAGTACGCGGTCCATCTCCAGTGCAAGGTCAAGGTCGTGGGTGGACATGATGACCTGCTGGTCCAGCCCCGCCAGGGTCCTGCGGAGAAGCTCCCGGTTGCGAAGGTCCAGGAGGGTGGAGGGTTCGTCGAGCACAAGGACCTGGGGGTTCACCGCCAGGACGGCCGCGAGGGCCATCAGCTGCCGCTCGCCGCCGGAGAGTTCGTAGATGCTCTGGTCCGCCAGATGCAGCAGTCCCATCCGCTCGAGGGCCGCTTCGGCCTGACTGCGCCGCTCGGTGCCGTTCTTCACCGAGCGGCGCAGCGAAAGCTCCACGTCCTCCCGGCCGGTGGGCATCACCAGCTGGGAGAGGGGATCGGTGAAGACGAAGCCGACGTTCCGCCGGACTTTCCGGACGGCACGTACTGTGTCCTCGCCGTCGACCGCAACGCTGCCCGCTGTCGGCTGGATGAGGCCGTTGACCAGCCGCAGCAGCGTGGACTTCCCGGAGCCGTTGGCGCCGATGACGCCCACGCGCCGTTCCGTGAGTTCGAGGTTGACGTCGGCGAGGAGGACCTTGGGCTCAGGGGAGTGGTCCGTTTCGACGGCGACTGTTGCCTTGTCAAAGGTCACGGAAGGCATGGCGGTTGTTCCTAGGCTTCGGTGGTCTGGACGGTGCTGCGGCGGACGCGGCGGACCAGGATGTCCGGGAATGCGCGGTGGAGGGCGACGGCGATGATGGCGGCGAGGATGTTCTTGACGATGTCTCCGGGGTAGAAGACCAGGTCGCTTACGAATGCCTGCGCCAGGGTTGCCTTGGTGTTCAGGGCAATGCCGGCGACGCCGAGCGAGTGCACCACCAGCACGCTGGTGGCCATGGCGGCCAGGAAGAGCCAGAGGGCACGGACTTTGGTGGTGCGGCGGATCACCAAGGTGGCGAGCCAGCCTACGACCAAAGCTGCGATGGGGAAGGCGATGATGTAGCCGGCGGACGGACCGGCGAGGATGCCCAGTCCGCTGCGGCCCTGGCTGAAGATCGGAAGGCCGGCGAGGCCCAGCAGGGTGTACAGGCCGACGGCGGCGAAGCCCCTTCCGGGGCCGAGCACCAGGCCGGTGAGCATCACGGCAAGGGTCTGGAAGGTGATGGGGACGCCGAAGCCGTTCACGGCAAGGCCGGGAACGAGGGCCGCGCCGGCCACGAGGGCGGCGAAGACGGCAATCAGGCCCAGGTCGGTGGCGTTCCAGCGGTGGCGCTTGGTCTTGCCGGTATTGCTGACGGCAGTGTCGGTGTTGCTCATGGTGGTCCTGTCGGGGTAGTACAAGCGGGATCTGGTGTAGTCCCGACGTTACCGGGGCAGGGCAGGGGGTATTTTGTAGGGGCCCTACTAAAGCAGGCCCCGGCGGATGAGGTCTGGGCACAACTGGCCCACCGTTCATGCCAGTAACGGTTCTGGTTCCTGGGGGCCGCGATGGGTTCTGTGAGCTGTGAGCTCCTACGGTTATTGCAGCTGAAGCACCAGCTTTGGCGGGGTGCTTGTCTCCCTTGAGCCGAAGTCGGCCCCGTCGCTGCTGGTGGCGTTGATGCCAAGCGAGAGGATGCCGCCGAGCTCGCCCTGCAAAGCTGACGCACTCAGCGTCACTTCATAGCTGGTGTTCGACGCGACGGGTCCGAGACTGCCCAGCACACTGCTGCCCAGGGCCGGCCTTGTGCTGTACGTGAGGCCGCTCTCAGTCCAGGTGTCGTCCGTAACCAGCCTGACGTTCTGCATACCCACTGAGCCGCTGGTCGTCGCCCGCAGTTGGAGCTTCGCGCTAACGATCGTCTTTCCTGCGAGCGCCGACACATCAAACTTCAGGTAGGCATTCTCCACCGGACTGTTGTCCACGGCGAGCTTCGGCGCCGTCCCGTAATTCGCCGTCGCCGCCCCGCTGGAAACATAAGCGTCCGCTGTGGCCGTCAACGTCACCGTCACCGTCTCCGGGGGCGTCGTAGCCGCGGCTGTGGTGAAAGTCCACGTCTTGGCAATGACTGCATTTCCGGAGGAATCTTTCGCCCCGGTGACCCTCGCGGTGTACTGCGTACCAGGATTCAAATTGGCGGTGGGATCCAGCGTGGCGGTGTTGTCGCTGAGGGTCACGACCGCATTCACAGGAGTGGTTGAAGTTCCCTCGGCCAGCGTGAACGTCGTGTTGTTGACCGTCGTCGAGTCCATTGCCTCCGAAAACGTAGCCGTGACATTGCCGGTGACCGCTGCGTCTGCTGCATTTTCTGCAGGAGTCACCGAGGTCACCGTAGGTGCGGTGGTATCTCCGGGCGGGGTCCCCGTGCCCGATCCCAGCTGGAGCACCAGCCTGGGTGGGGTGGTTGTCTCTCTTGAGCCGAAGTCAGCCCCGTCATTGCTGGTGGTGTTGATGCCAAGCGAGAGGATTCCGCCGAGCTCGCCCTGCAGAGCTGACGCAGTCAGTGGCACTTCATAATTGGTGTTCGACGAGACGGGTCCGGCGGTGCCCAGGACGCTGGTGCCCAGGGCCGGCCTCGTGCTGTACGTGAGGCCGCTCTCAGTCCAGGTGTCGTCCGTAACCAGCCTGACGTTCTGGGTTCCCACTGAGCCGCTGGTCGTTGCCCGAATCTGGAGCTTCGCGCTCACGATCGTTCTTCCTGCGAGTGCCGACATATCAAACTTAAGGTAGGCATTCTCCACCGGGCTGTTGTCCACAGAGAGCTTCGGCGCCGTCCCGTAATTCGCCGTCGCCGCCCCGCTTGAAACATAAGCGTCCGCTGTGGTGGTCAAGATCTCCGTTTGCGGCGCCGTGGTGTCGATCAGCCACGTTCGCTCCGCGGGAGTCGGGTCCGCGTTGCCGGCCGCGTCGGTCGCCCGCACCGTGAAGACGTGCGAGCCAACCGCGAGATCAGCGTATCTCTTCGGCGAGGCACATCCCTCGAAGGCACCTCCATCCAAGGCACACTCGAAGGTCCCGGGCTCCGTGGCAGTGAAGGTGAACTCGGCCGAAGTGCTGCCACTGGTCCCTGACGGACCACCTGTAATCGATGTATCGGGCGGGGTGGTGTCCGGTACGGGATCGCCGCCTCCGCCCTCTGCTCCTATTTGCCGCGGGTCAAAAGTAGTGTCCACAAGCAGGCGGGGGCTGAACGCATCGGCAATCTGCTGCCAGGAGACAAGCTTGTGGTTTTGGTTACCGCTGTTACCGTTGCCCGCATCCGTGTTGTTGTGGTCCTGGCTCGTGAAAAGACCAGCGGGATAGGAGGGTCCAAGTGGGAAATTGGTGACATCAATCCCGTCTTGACCATTGACACCGTCGACGCCGCCTCCAGCGACGATCTTGAAGGAGCCGACGAAGGCGTTGTCACCGCGGTTGTAGACAACGAAGTTGGATCCGCCCTGGCTCGACACAATCAGATACCCGGTCCCCTGCCGGCCATAGTAAATGGCGGAGTTTTTGACGTTCTCCACTATTCGTCCGCCGGTCGCCACCGTGCGGTCCACGAGCGACCGGGTTGAGCCGTCCCCCGGCTCAGCTCCGTAGCGCCAGAGGCCGACTTTCTCCTCGGACACGTATAAACGTTGCAGCTCATCATCTGCGGAAATACCCTCGGAGCTGTCGCCATTGTCGAAAGAACGCACCGCTGTCCCGCGAACCGATCCGTTGGCGCCATCCAACTCGAACTGGGTAATCACATTCGTATTGAAGTCATGCACAAAGGCGTAGTACTTCCCCGACGCCGGGGAGTGATACATTCCAAAGCCGCGGGGCCTGCCTGGAGTGCTGATGCGCCCCACCTCTGTCAGGGACCGGTCCGCGACGTTCACCTTGTAGAACCGAACGCCGGTCGACTCCACATTCCTCTCCGTCACGCCGACGAGGGCGACGCGCTCACTGCCCAACGGAAAGTTGTACCGGAGATCGACGTTGTTCATGCTGCCGTGCAGGTAGAAATGCAGCTGGCGCCCGGACAGGTCGTAGACCCCCACTCCTCCAGTACTTAACTTGTCTGTGCCGATCACCACGCTCTGCGACGGATCCGTGGGGTGTATCCAGATCGCGGTGTCGTCTGCCGCGTCACTGGAGCTCGGAACGGGTGTTGTCTCTCCCGACGGAACCACGAGGACGTCCGCCGCATGCGCCTGCGGGGCGATGAGTACGTTGAGGCCTGCGAGGGCGGCGGCTAAAACCGCAACAAGCAGGATCCGGAACAGCGTGGGAGCGTGGCGCAAGGATCCGCCAGCGGCCCGCGTGCGTCGAGCAGCAACCGTGTGAGCCATGGACTTCCTATCCGTTGGCCGGTGCTGCATAAATGCACCGGATGTCCGATACGGACGCCCCAGGCCCCCAGCAGCATTCAGCGTCGTAGGGGAAGCCTACGCGCGGCCGGACCAGGCAAGAATAAGGGCGATCACCCATTTCACCCATTAGGTATAGGTGTTTTGTCAGTCCCAAAAACTTGGGTATAGGGGATCGATTGCTCCGTTATTGTTCCAGGCTTACGCTTTGAGATAACTCGCATTTAGCCGTCGTTGTTTCTGGGGTCGACACTCGCGCGGGCAGCCGGTACATCAAATCCCTAGTAGAAACAGCGACGACCATGAAGGCTACGAGCGTTCAAGCGCTGCAAACTCAGCAGAACCGGCGTGGCATTGACTTCCGGCGTAAATGCGCAGCGGTTGCTTCGTCCATTCTGATTATGTTCGCAATTATCACTCCGACATCCGCAAGCGCCGCAGCGACAACCTCGTTAGTCATGGATACTTACGTGCAGGCCGACAAAGCGAATTCGAACTTTGGGACCAGCATCCGTTTATCTACGGAAGGCCGGGCGTATATCTGGCGGAACTCGCTCCTACGATTCTCCGTGCTGGTGCCCGCAGGAGAACATGTCGTATCAGCCAAACTTCGGGCGTATTCCGAGGCATCTGCAAATTCCACACAGTTCGTTGACGCCTTTACTACATCTGGCGGCTGGACCGAGAGGGGCGTCACGTGGAATAACGCACCGGCACGCGGGACATGGCTCGGGAAGGCCGGCGGATTCGCGAGCGGCTCCTGGGTTGAATGGGATGTAACGAAGGGCGTCAATCCGAAGGGCGGCGAGCAAAACTTCAAGCTGGAAAGCAACGCGCAGAAGTGGATCGGGTTTAAGTCCAGGGAATCGTCGAACTCCGCCCTGCGCCCAAAACTTGTGGTGACGACAGCGCCTGACACGGTGACCTCCACCGAGGCGGCCGTAGTCCAGGGGTGGGGCGCGAGCGTGGCCGGGGACGAGTTCAATTATTCCGGCGCGCCCGATGCCGCGAAGTGGAATGTCTACAACAGTGCCGGCCACGCAGGAAACGGTCTCCGGAGTCCACAGCAGGTAACCGTGAACGGGTCCACAATGGTCATGACCGGAACTCCGGATGGCACGACTGCCGGGATGGGCGCCAAATTTGCTAACCAGAAGTACGGGCGGTGGGAAGTCCGGGCGGCCGGGTCCGGTGATAACGAATACCACCTGGTGTCCATCCTGTGGCCCGACAGTGAAAATTGGCCGTGTGACGGCGAGATTGACTATGCAGAGACGACCGGCGACTGGAACGTCATCCAGTTCTTCCACCACTATGGATGCTCGAACTTACAGACCGCGGCGTCCAAGCCCCTGGATGTGACGCAGTTTCACAACTACGCGGTCGACTGGTCGTCGCGCGGGATCGTCGGCTATGTCGATGGCATAAAGTGGTTCGAAGACACCGACCCTGCACATCAGCCTCCCGGTCCGATGCATCAGACCTTACAACTGGACTGGTTCCCTGACAGCAGTGCCGACGGAGCCGGCGAGATGCGGGTTGACTGGGTCCGCGTGTACGCGGCAGGGTGAACATCCAAGCGCTAGCAGCGCCGGACAATTCCTAGTGGACATAGCGGTTCCCGTCGTGCCTTCGAACGTGACAGCCATGGTCCGGGTACTCCAGTCCGTGAGACCCGTCTCGAAGTAGCCCTCCCCGGCGCGTTGAACGGTAGACTTGGATGGGCCGTTCTCCGGCCATTGCCGCCCACGCCCATCACAGATACTTGGGGCTGCGGCTTATCCCTGCTGTGAAAGGCTTTACCTGCTGTGATTACTGTCCAGGACCTCGAACTGCGTGCCGGCGCCCGGCTCCTGATGGATCAGGTGAGCTTCCGCATCGACAAGGGAGACAAGATCGGGCTGGTGGGCCGGAACGGTGCCGGGAAGACGACGCTCACCCGCGTGCTCGCGGGCGAAGGGCTTCCGGCAGCCGGCAAAGTTACCCGCACCGGTGAAATCGGCTACCTTCCCCAGGATCCGCGCACGCCGGACATGGAGCAGCTCGCGCGGGACCGGATCCTGTCCGTCCGGGGCCTGGACATCGCCGTCGGCAAGCTCCGCTTGGCGCACGAAGAGATGGCCAGCGAGGATGCTGCCGTGCAGCGCAAGGCAATGAACCGCTACGACCGGCTCGAGTCCGAGTTCCTGGCGGCCGGCGGTTACGCCGCTGAAGCCGAGGCCGCAGCTATCTGCTCCAACCTCGCCCTGCCGGACCGGCTGCTGAACCAGCCGCTCAAGACCCTTTCCGGTGGCCAGCGGCGCCGCGTGGAACTGGCGCGCATCCTGTACTCGGATGCGGAGACCATGCTCCTCGACGAGCCCACCAACCACCTCGATGCCGACTCCATCGCGTGGCTCCGTGACTTCCTGAAAAACCACCAGGGCGGGCTCATCGTGATCAGCCACGACACTGAACTCCTCGAAGCCACCGTTAATAAGGTGTTCCTGCTGGATGCCAACCGTGCGCAGATCGACTTCTACAACATGGACTGGAAGCGCTACCTCACGCAGCGCGAAACCGACGAACGTGCGCGCAAGCGCGAGCGGGCCAATGCCGAGAAGAAGGCCCAGGTGCTGTTCGACCAGGCTAACAAGATGCGGGCAAAGGCCACCAAGGCCGTTGCCGCCCAGAACATGGCCAAGCGCGCCGAGCGCCTGTTGAGCGGCCTGGAGGCTGTCCGCGAGCAGGACCGGGTGGCAGCGCTGCGCTTCCCGGATCCCTCGCCGTGCGGCCGGACCCCGCTTACCGCCGAGGGCCTCAGCAAGTCCTACGGTTCCCTGGAGATCTTCACTGACGTGGACCTGGCCATCGACCGCGGCTCCAAAGTGGTCATCCTGGGACTCAACGGTGCCGGCAAAACTACCCTGCTGCGGATGCTCGCGGGCGTGGACAAGCCCGACACCGGTGACGTGATTGCCGGGCACGGCCTGAAGGTGGGCTACTACGCGCAGGAGCACGAGACCCTCGACGTCGAGCGCACCGTCCTGGAGAACATGCGCTCCGCTGCACCGGACATGAAGGACGCGGAGGTGCGCGGCATCCTGGGCTCGTTCCTGTTCTCCGGCGACGACGTCGACAAGCCTGCCGGCGTCCTCTCCGGCGGCGAGAAGACGCGCCTCGCCCTGGCCACCATCGTGGCCTCCAGTGCCAACGTGCTCCTCCTCGACGAGCCCACCAACAACCTCGACCCCGCCAGCCGTGCCGAAATCCTCGGGGCCCTCAAGAACTACAGCGGAGCCGTCGTCCTGGTCAGCCACGACGAGGGGGCTGTCGAGGCCCTCAACCCTGAGCGCGTCGTCCTGCTGCCGGACGGTATCGAGGATCACTGGAATGAAGACTATTTGGACCTGATTACGCTGGCTTAGTCCCGCCGCGGTGCGGCTTGCGTTCGCTGCGCGACGCCGGTGGGTTGCGTCCGCTTCGCGGCGTGGGCGATTTCCCGCGTGCTGGCTCCTTCGTTGCCTTTGACGCACGCTACATAAATCGCCCACGCCGCTGCGCTTGTGCCCCGGACACCTTTTGTGTCAGCGCACCTTCAGTTCCCTGGCTTCGGTGATTCTTCGCAGCTCTGCATACGTGATGCTGAACATTGAGTTGTGGTCTCCTGCTCCGGCCCAGAGGAGTTCCTGTTTCTTGAGGGAGCTGTCCAAGAGGGCCCTGATCTTTTCCGGGTGGCCCACCGGGGCCACTCCGCCTACCGCCTGGCCGGTATGCTGCAGGACGAACTCGGGGGAGGCGCGGCGGATTCTGCCTTCACCCAGCTGCCCGGCCACCAGCCTTGTGTCCACCCGTGCCGCCCCACTGGCAAGGATCAGCAGGGGCTCCCCATTGAGGTCGAAGATCAGGCTGTTCGTGATCGCTGCGAGGTCGCAGCCGAGCGCCTCAGCTGCCGCGGACGCCGTCGGAACGCCCGCCGGAAAAGTCCGCACGGTGTCCCCAACTCCGGCAGCCACCAGGGCCGCGCGCACCAGGACCACCGGGCCGCCGTCGTGCTCCGTCATCCGTCAGTACCCCTGGGCGTCGAGGAGTGCGTCTTCCTCTTCCTCGGATGTCGCCTTCTTCCGCTTCCTGGGAGGTGACGGACGACGGCGTGGTGCCCCGGCCGCCGCGCGGGGCGTGCCGTCCGCAAACGCATCGTCGTCCTCTGCGTCAATGGCCGCGTTGCGCGCCTGCTGGCGGGCGGCGTAACCGAAACCGACAAACATCAGGACGCCGAACGCGAACCACTGCAGCGAGTAGGAAAGGTGCGTGCCTTCCTCTGTGGAAGGCTTGGGGAACGCCATGGGCATCTCGGCGGCCGGGGGAGTCTCGGAGGCGAGCTGCCCGTAGGCTCCGGTCAGCAGCGGGTACCCAAGCTGGGCGGAGTAGGCGGGAAGGTCGATGGACGCCAGCTGGCCGTCGGGGGCGCCGCGCTTGAGTTCAGGCTCGGGATGCTTCAAGCGGACGACGGCGGTCACCTCACCTGGAGGGGGCGCCGGCACGGAGTCGGGGCTGCCGGGATTCCTGTTGCCGATGGGCAGCCACCCACGGTCGATCACGACGGTTTCACCCGTGGTCAGCCGGAACGGGACCACCACTTCGTAGCCAGGCTGGCCATTGAGCGGACGGTTCCGAACCACGCGCTGGCCGTCAACAAGATAGGTGCCCCGCAGCTCCACCTGCGTCCACTCCAAGGCGGAATCCAGCCGGCTGAATTGTCCTTTGGCGTCCTCGAACGGAATGGGCGCCGCAGAGTAATTGGTCACCACCCGGTTGATCTCGGCGAGGGTCTCGGCGCGGCGGTCCATCTGCCAGCGGCCCAGGAACACGCAGGCGGTGGCGAAGATTGCGGCCAGCAGGAGATAACCCAGCCACTTGCTGGAAAAGAGGAAACGGTACATTCAGCTGTCCTGCTCCGGGGCACCAAAGATCCGGTAGTCCTCAAGCGGCAGGGTTTCCTTCCACAGCCCCCTCGTCTGGAGGTAGTCTTCCAGCCATTCCCGGTGGTCCGCACAGGCGAGCCAGGTCTTGCGCCGCTCGGGGGTGTGGATTTTAGGGTTGTTCCACAGGAGCTGCCAGGAGGCCTCGGAGCGGCAGGCCTTGCGTGAGCAGATGGCAGCGGATTCCGCGAGCGTGGGATCGGTTCCCGCCGCGAAGTCGAAAATACTCATGATGCCCTCCGCTCCTGCCCGGTTGTTGTTTCGTCGTCGTCATTGATGAGTTCGCCCTGAAGGACCTCGTTGCCGTGTTCGTCATTGGCCGAGCGTGCGGGGGGACTCTCGAGTTCCGCCAGCGGCGCGGAGTCCAGCAGCAGGTCACTGTGCCCCTCCGCCTTGTCGCTGCCGTTCGCTATGACCACCGCAATCCACGGCAGGAACACGGCTCCGGCCACCGCGATAATCTTGAACCAGCCGTCCACCACGAAGATCAGGATCAGGCACACCATGCGGATACCCATGGCCAGCGCGTACTTGATCATGCGCTGGCGCATATCCTCGGAATGGGCCGCCGCAGCATCCGTGATGCTATGGACTTCCGCATCGCCGGAGAACCGGCCGGGTTCTCCAGTCGCGGATTGTCCCGCATGGTTTTCAAGGGTCACGGTGATTCATCACGCTCCAAAGGCTTAGCTCAATTCTCTCACCATCGGCAGTGGCACCCAAACCCGGGCCGGGCCGGACGCTAAGATCGAAGTCAGTCAAATTACCCCTACCTACCGCGGCCCCAGCGCGCCGCAGAATACCGGAGCCCCTCCATGACTGAAGCAGCCACCGCCCCCCGCAGCGTCCTCATCACCGGCGGCAACCGCGGCATCGGCCTGGCCATCGCCGAGGCGTTCCTGGCCAACGGCGACAAGGTTGCCGTCACCTACCGCAGCGAATCGAAACTCCCGGAGGGGATCCTTGGGGTCAAGGCCGACGTCACGGACGAGGCCTCGGTGGACGCCGCCTTCAAGGAAGTGGAAGCGGCGCACGGTCCCGTGGAGGTCCTGGTGGCCAACGCGGGCATCACCAAGGACACCCTGCTGCTGCGCATGAGCGAGGACGACTTCACGTCCGTCATCGACACCAACCTCACCGGCGCGTTCCGCGTCATCAAGCGCGCCTCCAAGGGCATGATCCGGCTGCGCAAGGGCCGCGTTGTCCTGATCTCCTCCGTGTCCGGCCTGTATGGGGCTCCCGGCCAGATCAACTACTCGGCGTCAAAGGCAGGCCTTGTGGGCATCGCCCGTTCCCTGACGCGTGAGC
Organism: Paenarthrobacter sp. NEAU-H11; assembly: GCF_050573415.1. Lineage (NCBI taxonomy): Bacteria > Bacillati > Actinomycetota > Actinomycetes > Micrococcales > Micrococcaceae > Paenarthrobacter > Paenarthrobacter sp. NEAU-H11. The sequence goes on from NZ_JBNZGA010000005.1 coordinate 76,022, forward strand.
TTGGATCGCGGGGGATCACGGCCAACGTCGTCGCCCCGGGCTTCATCAACACGGACATGACTGCCGAACTCCCCGACGCCACCCGGAAGGACTACCTTTCCAGCATCCCGGCGGGCCGCTTTGCCGAGGCCTCCGAGGTAGCCAACGTGGTCCGCTGGATCTCCAGCGACGAGGCCGCCTACATCTCCGGAGCTGTCATCCCCGTCGACGGCGGCCTGGGCATGGGGCACTGACCGGCGCCGGCGAACTAGCAGCCCGGCGCTTCTTTGTGTAGGTCACACAAGGGAATTGGCCGGGGGCGCTGGCATGATGGACTGCAGGCCATCAGCAATTTAGACGTTTCAGACAAAGGAGCCCGCATGGGACTGCTGGATAACAAGACTGCCATCGTGACCGGATCCTCGCGCGGAATTGGCGCGGAGGTAGCCAAGAACCTTGCCCGCGAGGGCGCCGCCGTCGTGGTGAACTACCGCCAGAAGGCACCGCGCGCCAACAAGGTGGTGCAGGGCATCGAGGCCGCCGGCGGCCGCGCCGTGGCCGTGGGCGCCGACCTCACCAGCCAGGAGGGCGTGCAGGCCCTGGCCAGCGCCGCCATGGAGAACTTCGGGTCCCTGGACATCCTGGTGCTGAACGCTTCCGGCGGCATGGAAACCGGCATGGGCGAGGACTACGCGCTCAAGCTGAACCGCGACGCCCAAATCAACATGCTCAACGCCGCCGTGCCCCTGATGCAGGAAGGCTCCCGCGTGGTGTTCGTGACCAGCCACCAGGCCCACTTCATCAACACCGTGCCCACGATGGAAGCCTACGAGCCCGTTGCCCGCAGCAAGCGCGCCGGGGAGGACGCCCTGCGCGAACTCATTCCCGGCCTCGCCGAGAAAGGCATCACCCTGGTGGTTGTGTCCGGCGACATGATCGAGGGCACCGTCACCGCAACGCTCCTGGACCGCTCCACGCCTGGTGCCATCGAGGCCCGCCGCGCTGAAGCCGGAAAGCTGTACTCCGTGGAGGAGTTTGCCGAAGTGGTGGCCAGCATGGTCACCGCCGACGTCGAATCCGGCCACACCGAATACGCCGGCGGGGCAGACTACTTCGGCAAGGGCGCCGGCCAGGCCACGAGCTAGGCCCCAGCCAAAACGCCGGATGGCACGTTGCGGCGCGACGTGCCATCCGGCGTTTAAGGGGAGGCGCCGCTCAGACGCCGGCGACGTACCGGACGGCGTCGAGGTACGGCATGTTGACGGCGGCGTCAGCCACGGCGCGAACGGCGGGTTTGGCGTTGAAAGCGATGCCAATGCCGGCCGCACCGAGCATGTCCAGGTCATTGGCGCCGTCACCCACGGCCACCGTGTGCTCCAGCGCGATGCCCTCCGCTGCTGCCCATTCACGCAGGTATTTTTCCTTGGCTGCCCGGTCCACCACGGCGCCGAGCACCTTGCCCGTCAGCGCGCCGTCGACAATCTCCAGCTCGTTCGCCTGCCAGTAGTCCAGGCCCAGCTCATCGGCGATCGGCTCCAGGATCTGGTTGAAGCCGCCCGACACAACTGCAACCACGTGGCCGGCAGCCTTGAAGGCGGAAACCAGTTCCCCGGCTCCCAGGCTCAGCTTCACTTCCTGGCGGACGGAGTGGACGACGTCGGCCGGAAGCCCCGCGAGGACTGCCACCCGTGCGTGGAGGCTTTGGGCGAAATCCAGTTCCCCGCGCATTGCGGCTTCGGTGACAGCGGCCACTTCTTCGCGTTTCCCGGCGTAGGCGGCCAGGAGTTCGATGACCTCCTGCTGGATCAGGGTGGAGTCCACGTCCATGATCAGGAGTTTGCGTTCGGCTGACCGCAGGCCGGCAGGGACCAGGGCGGTGTCCAACCCGCCGATGGAGGCCCCGGCCAGGGCATGGCGGAGGGCGGCAAGTCCGGCGGCCGTCGCATCCGGGAGCGCCAGGTCCGCGACGTGGACCTGGTACCGCTCGTCGCCAAGGCTTGCCTCTGACAGAATGGCGGCGCCGTGCGCGGTGAAAATGGAACGGAGCTGCTCCAGCCCGGTTGTGGTTACATTCAGGCCGTAGCTGACCGCAGTCACGTTCGAAGTCATGCCTGCAATCTTAGCCAGCGGGGGAGGGGTCCCTTGAATTCATTTCACGGCTGCTGAAAGGTGGCAAGCGGACAGCAAAAACGGTCGCACCTGGAGGAACCCATGATTGAGCTGCTCACGCCCGGCGAGGTTGACGAGGCCCGTGTTTCGGGCCAGTTCGTGGCGAAGACCTTGGCGGCGTTGAGGGAGAGAGTCGGGCCGGGAACGAACCTCCTGGAAATAAACGACTGGGCTGCCTCCATGATCCAGGCCGCGGGCGCGCGCTCCTGCTACGTCGACTACGCCCCCTCATTTGGGCGCGGCCCCTTTGGGAAAGTCATCTGCACGTCCGTGAACGACGCCGTCCTGCACGGGCTGCCCCATGACTACGTGCTGATCGACGGGGACCTGCTGACGCTCGATTTCGCCGCGAGTGTCAACGGATGGGTGACGGACTCGGCAATCAGCTTCGTCGTAGGGAATTCGTCCGCGCCCGAAGACCGGCACATGATCGAAACCACCGAGAAGGCCCTCCTGGCCGGCATCGGCGCAGCGCAGCCGGGAGCCAGGATCGGAGACATCTCCCACGCCATCGGCTCGGTGCTTGAAGCGGCACAGTTCCAGGTCAATACCCAGTTCGGCGGGCACGGCGTCGGGAGCACCATGCATCAGGACCCGCACATCCCTAATACCGGTAAACCCGGCCGCGGATACGTGCTTCGCCCGGGACTGCTGTTGGCCATAGAACCTTGGGTCATGGACGGCACCAGCAAGCTCGTTACCGATCCGGACGGGTGGACGCTGCGCAGTTCCAACGGCCGCCGGACCGCGCACTCGGAGCACACCATAGCCGTCACCGGATCCGGTCCGCTGGTCCTCACTCAACTGGCATGACGGGCATGCGGGGAAGCTGCCCATCCAGGGTTTCGCTGTTACCTGCGCCGGTTATCAGTCGGCCTCTTTTTTGTCCTAGTGTCTACTCCTATGAGTGATGTTCTGGAATTGGCTTCCGTCAGCGTTGTCCGCGGCAAAAAGACCCTGCTGGACAAAGTCGATTGGGAGGTCAATGAAGGCGAACGCTGGGTGATCCTCGGACCCAACGGCGCCGGCAAGACGACGCTCCTGCAGATCGCTGCAGCCCGGCTCCACCCCAGCAGCGGTAAGGCCGGCATCCTTGACGAAATCCTCGGGCGCACGGACGTCTTCGAGCTCCGCCCCCGGATCGGGCTTTCCTCCGCCGCGCTGGCCACCCAGATTCCTGAACAGGAGAAGGTCCTCAACGTCGTGGTCACCGCCGCCTACGGTGTCACCGGCCGCTGGCGCGAGGGCTACGAGCGCGACGACGAGCGGCGGGCTTTCCGACTGCTCAACGACTGGGGGATGGGCCCGCTCCTCAACAGGACCTTCGCCACCCTGTCGGAGGGGGAGCGCAAGCGTGTCCAGATCGCCCGTGCCCTCATGACCGATCCCGAGCTGCTGCTGCTTGATGAACCGGCGGCCGGCCTTGACCTTGGTGGCCGCGAGGAACTCGTCCACAAGCTTGGGGAACTCGCACAGGACGAGGCCGCGCCGGCCATGGTCCTGGTGACGCACCACCTGGAGGAAGTCCCGCCGGGCTTCACGCACGCCATGCTGCTGCGTGACGGCGGCGTGGTCGCCGCGGGTGTGATCACGGATGTCCTGACCGCCGAAAACCTCAGCAAGACTTTCGGGCTGGACCTGGACGTGAGCGTCAACGCCGGCCGGTACACCGCCGTCGCCCGCCGCTAAGGCGGCACTGCAGCACCTTGGATCTTCTCAGCAGCATCTTTGTGACCATCGCCGGCCTCTGGGCCGGCACCATCAACGCCGTCGTGGGCTCCGGCACCCTGGTGACGTTCCCCGTGCTCATCGCCCTCGGGGTCGCCCCTGTGGTGGCCTCCATGAGCAATGCCATGGGCCTTGTCTTCGGCACGGCGGCTGGAGCGTTCGGTTACCGGCGCGAGCTGAAGGGCCGCGGACGGCAGCTGATGAGGCTCCTGCCGGCCTCGCTCCTGGGCGGCATCTCCGGCGCCTGGCTTCTCTTGCACCTCCCCGAAGAGGTATTCCACTACGTAGCGCCCGTCCTCATTGTCCTGGCCCTCCTGATGGTGGTCTTCCAGCCCCGCCTGCAGGCCTGGGTGCGAACCCGGGAGGCGAACCCGGAACACGCCGTACGGGACAAGGGGCACGGCATCCTCCTGGTGGTGCTGGTCTACCTCGCCGGCGTGTACGGCGGCTACTTCGTTGCGGCCCAGGGAATCCTGCTGGTGGGCATCCTGGGCGTCTTCCTGACGGGCACCATCCAGAACGCCAACGCCATGAAGAACATCCTGGTCCTGGGCGTGAACCTGGTGGCCGCGGTGTCCTACGTGCTGTTCGCGTTCGACCGGATCAACTGGCTTGTGGTGCTGCTGATTGCCGTGAGCTCCAGCATCGGCGGTCTCATAGGGGCCAAAGTGGGCCGCCGGCTCCCACCCACGGTGCTGCGGGCCGTGATCCTTGTCCTGGGCCTGGTGGCCCTCGGATTCATGATCGCCAATCTGCTGAAATAATCACCCGGTGACAATCCACTATCTTGAATCGGCCGCGGACCCCCGGGTCTCCGACTACACGCAGCTCACTGACGTGCACCTGCGCAAGCTCCGGGAGCCGGCTGAAGGCATGTACATTGCCGAGTCTTCCCGCGTGCTGCGCCGGGCGCTGGCCGCCGGACACCAGCCGCGGTCCTTTTTCCTGGCGGAGAAGTGGCTGGACGACCTCCAGGACGTCCTGGCCGCCCACCCGGAGGTCCCCGCCTTCATTGGCAGCGCCGCCCTGCTGGAGGAGATCACCGGTTTCCACCTGCATCGCGGGGCCATGGCGGCGATGCATCGCCCGGCTCCGGTCCCGCTGCCGGAGCTGCTGGCCGGTGCACGCAGGGTGGCCGTCCTCGAGGACATCGTGGACCACACCAACGTGGGCGCCATCTTCCGGTCGGCAGCCGCCTTGGACATCGACGCCGTCCTGGTCTCACCCCGCTGCGGCGATCCGCTGTACCGGCGGAGCGTCCGGGTGAGCATGGGCACGGTCTTCCAGGTGCCGTGGGCCCGGCTGACCGGCTGGCCGCAGGACCTCCTCCTGCTCAAGGACCACGGCTTCACGGTCGCGGCGCTGGAGCTCACCAAGGACGCGGAGGACGTGGACGCGGTGGCTGCCCGGAACCCGGAAAAACTCGCCCTGGTGCTTGGCACCGAAGGTGCCGGAATGAGCCCTGAGACCCTCGCCGCCGTCGACCTCGCCGTCAAGATACCCATGCGCAACGGCGTGGATTCCCTGAATGTTGCGGCCGCATCGGCGGTGGCGTTCTGGGAGCTGCGCCCCCGGGACCACGCCGGGCACCCCGTTCGCGGGCACCATGGTTATCCGCTATGATTGATAGCTGGCTGCCCTGCGCTTCACCGCACAGAACGCGGCCATCCCATTCATGCCTGGCAGCTGGCAAAATCCAGTTGTGCGAACAAAGGTCCCATTATGAAGTCTGATATCCACCCGAAGTACGAAGCTGTTGTTTTCAACGACCTGGCTTCCGGCACGAAGTTCCTGACCAAGTCCACCGTTTCCTCCTCGAAGACCATCGAGTGGGAAGACGGCAACACCTACCCGGTCATCGACGTCGAAATCTCCTCTGAGTCCCACCCGTTCTACACGGGCAAGCAGCGCATCATGGACTCCGCAGGCCGCGTCGAGCGCTTCAACGCCCGCTTCAAGGGCTTCGGCGGCAAGAAGTAACATACTTCCGCAAAGTTCTTTGGGAAAGCCCGCACCGGCAACCGGTGCGGGCTTTCTGCGTTCCGGCACCGTATTACTTGGGTGCGCCGCTTCTGGGGCAGGATGGAAGCATGACCGGCACACCTGTTCCAGAGCATCCTTCCGCCGCCCGCCTGCACGGTGAATATAAGGTACCCGGCGGCAAGCTCGTGGTGGTTGACCTGGACGTCATTGGCGGCCGGCTCGCCAATGTGAGCGTCAGCGGCGATTTCTTCCTGGAGCCGGACGAGGCACTCCTGGACATCAACCGTGGCTTGACCGGACTGCCTGACACGACGACGGCGGCCGAGCTTGCCGCCGCCGTCTCGGCTTCGCTGCCGGCCGGGGCAGCCCTGTTCGGCTTCTCCGCGGACGCCGTCGCGGTCACCGTCCGCCGTGCCCTCGCGAAGGCGACCTCGTGGGCGGACCACCAGTGGAACGTCATCGCACCCACCGTCCTGCCGACAGAAATCAATGTTGCCCTCGACGAGGTCCTCACAGAGGAAATCGGCGCGGGCCGGCGCAACCCGACGCTCCGCTTCTGGGACTGGCAGGAGCCGTCCGTGGTCATCGGCAGCTTCCAGTCGGTCCGCAACGAGGTGGACCCGGCCGGCGTGGAGAAGCACGGCATCACGGTGGTCCGGCGCATCAGCGGCGGGGGAGCAATGTTCATGGAGGCAGGCAACTGCATCACCTACTCCCTCTACCTGCCGCAGACCCTCGTTGACGGCATTAGTTTCGCCGACTCCTATCCCTTCCTGGATGCCTGGGTCATGGCGGCACTGGAGAATCTCGGTATCAACGCCTTCTACGTACCGCTGAACGACATCGCCACGGACCAGGGAAAAATCGGCGGGGCAGCGCAGAAACGCCTCGCCAACGGCGGCATGCTGCACCACGTGACCATGAGCTACGACATCGACGCCGACAAAATGGTCGAAGTGCTGCGGATTGGCAAGGAGAAGCTCTCGGACAAGGGCACCCGCAGCGCCAAGAAGCGGGTGGACCCGCTCCGGCGCCAGACCGGCCTGGCACGCACCGCCATCATTGCCGCAATGAGCGAGGTATTCACCGGCAGGTACGGCGCAATTCCCTCACAGCTGACCGAAGCCGAACTTGGCGCGGCCCGTGAACGCGTCGGCAGCAAGTTCGGCACGGCAGACTGGCTGCACCGCGTCCCGTAAGCCCATCCATTGTCCCTGCCGGCCCCTAACCTCACAAGTTCGGCCAGGGAACCCTGCCGGCATGGGCCCACCTACTGTCGTTTTGGGGGTTCGAAACGGCACTTAGGGAGCAATCGATGGTGAATTCACGACGGCGGCCTGTGCGTTGAGCGCCCGCAGCAGGTGGCTGCGCTGCTCCACGATGATGCGCCGCAGGGCGCGGGGAGCGTCTCCGTTGTCCGCCAGCCACTTGTCAGTGCGCAGGATGACCGGATGCTCCGCCGGTGCCGAGCCCTCCGCCACGTCCTGCGCCAGGGGATAGAGGCCCCGGACGATCCGGCCGGCGATCTCGATGCTGCGGCTCTCCCATACGCTGCGCAGGCACTCGAAATAAGGTTCAACATAAGGCTCCAGCAGCTCCGCGGGGGACGTCATGAAACCGCTGATGGTGGCGCTCAGGAGCTGGTTGGAGAGCTCATGCCCGTGCACCGCCGCCGTCCAGGCCGCTGCCTTCACGTCCGTACCAGGACGGGCGGCGATCGCTGTGGCATGTCCGGCGCGTCCGGAGGCCGTGGTGTCCCGGGCGAGTTCGGCGTCCAGTTCTTCCACCGTGGCCTGGCCATGTGCTGCCAGGGCATGCCAGAAGTGCCAGCGTAGTTCGGCGTCCACTGCCAGCCCGGCCACCTCGGCGGTGCCGTCCAGGAGGCCGCGCAGCCGGGACGCCATGGCGTCATCATGCCGGCTGAGGGTGGCCAGGGTCCTCGCCCATGCCAGCTGCTGGTCCGAGCCGGGCCTGGCTGCGTCCAGTTCGCCGGCTGCGGCAGCCAGGAAGGAGGACCGTACGGCGCTCCGGACGGAGGCGGGCGTGTAGCGTTCGACGGCGGTGCCGGCGTTCTCAAGGACATTCAGCAGTACGCCGATGCCGGTTTCGGCAGGTGCGAACGCTGCGACAGCCTCGACGTACCGTGATGCCGGGCTTTCCCCGTCGCGGGCTGAATTCCAGAGCGCCGTCCAGCACAGCGCCCGGGCCATGGGGTCGGCGAGCCGGTCCAGGGAGGAAAGGACCGTGGCTTCGGACGCCGGATCGAGCCGGACTTTGGCGTACGTGAGGTCCTCGTCATTAACGAGCAGGAGCGCGGGCCGCGGCCGGCCGGACAGCTGGGGGAGTTCGGTCCGCGCGCCCGCCACGTCCGTCTCGAACGTCCCGGTCCGCACCAGGGCCCCGTGGGCGTCGAAGTTGTAGGAGCCGACGCGGAGCCGGTGCGGGCGCAGCTCCTCGCGTCCGGTGACCGGGTCCACCGCTTCCTGGACGATGGCCGCTGTGCCCAGCCGGCCGTCGTCGCCCGCTGCATCTGCTGCGATGTCCAGGGACAGCGTGGAGATGCCCGAGGTTTGCAGCCACTGCTGCGCCCAGCCGGCCAAGTCCCGCCCGGAGGAGGCACTCAACGCGGCCAGCAGGTCGTCAAGCGTTGTGTTGCCGTAGGCGTGCTTACGGAAGTAGGCACGGGAGCCCTCAATGAACGCCTCGAACCCTACGTAGGCCACCAGCTGCTTCAGCACCGAGGCGCCCTTGGCGTAGGTGATGCCGTCGAAGTTCTGCTTGGCGGCCTCGAGGTCCGGGATGTCCGCCACGATCGGGTGCGTGGTGGGCAGCTGGTCCTGGAGGTAGGCCCACGCCTTGCGCTTGTTGGCGAAGTTCACCCAGGCGGTGTCCCAGTCAGTGGCCTGGTCCACGCCCAGGGTTCCCATGTAGTCGGCAAAGGATTCCTTGAGCCACAGGTCATCCCACCACTGCATGGTCACCAGGTCGCCGAACCACATGTGCGCCATCTCGTGCATCAGGGTGTTGGCCCGCCCCTGGTACTGGGAGTCGGTGGCGCGCGAGGTGAAGACGTAGCTTTCGGTGAACGTGACCAGGCCCGGGTTCTCCATGGCGCCGAGGTTGTACTCCGGCACGAAGGCCTGGTCGTACTTGCCCCAGGGGTAGGGGTAGTCGTAGAGCCGGTTGAAGAAGTCCAGGCCGTCTTTGGTGAGCCGGAAGAGTTTGTCCGTGTCGAAGGAGTGCGCCATGGAGGCGCGGCAGTAGAGGGCGAGCGGCACGTCCAGGGAGGTCCCGTCGTCGAGCGTTGCCTGCCAGCGGTCCTGCGCCTTGAAGTAGGGGCCGGCCAGCACGGTGGTGATGTACGTGGACATCGGTTCCGTGGCCGCGAAGTCCCAGCGTGCCGAGGCGGGGTCGTCGGGAAGGACGGTCCGGTCAACCTCTGCCCCGTTGGAGGCGACGTGCCAGCCGGCGGGGGCCGTCACGTGGAAGGTGTACGTGGCTTTGAGGTCGGGCTGCTCGAAGTTGGCGAAGACCCGGCGTGCGTCCGCGGGCTCGTACTGCGTGTAGAGGTAGCACTGCCCGTCGGCAGGATCAACGAACCGGTGCATGCCTTCGCCGGAGCGGCTGTACAGGGCAGTCCCGGCCACTGCCACCTGGTTGTGGGGCTGCAGGTTGTCCAGCCTGATCCTGGCGCCGTCCGCCACGTCCTCAACGCGGAGTTCCCTGCCGTTCAGGACAACGCTGTGGACCTCCCCGATGAAGTCCAGGAACGTTGCTGCCCCGGACTCGGCGGCGGTGAAGGTGATGATGCTGCGGGTTGGATAGCCGGCGGCGTCCGGGTCCGCAGCCTGCCGGACGTCCAGCGAAACGTCGTAGCTGGTGGTGCTGATCAGGACTGAGCGTTCAGCGGCTTCGTCGCGCTGCAGATTCTCATGTGACACCCAGCTATCTAATCACGGGATGGGTGACCGGAATCATGCGGCGATCAGCAGGGCAGCCGCCAGTCCCAGGACGGCAATCAGGAACCATGAGGCGAGGGCCGCCAGAAGTGCCCGCCCGCCGGTGTGCAGGAGCGTGCGCATCCGGACAGCGGACCCCAGCCCGAACAGCGCGGCGCCGAGCAGGATGTCCTGCAGTGCGCCACCTGCCTCCAGCCATTCCGGGGCCAGCCAGCCGGTGGAACGGAGCCCCACCATGGCGACGAAACCCAGGACGAAAAGCGGCACCACCGGCGGCAGTTTGGCGTTCCCGCCGTCCCCGGGAACTGCCCGCCCGGGGGCGATACGGTGGTGCGCGCCGGCTATTGCTGAGACCGGCGCCAGCAGGAGCACCCGGGTGAGCTTAACCACGACGGCGATGCCCAGCGCCGCAGTCCCCGCCGTTTGCGCCGTGGCCACCACCTGGCCGACGTCGTGCACCGATGCGCCTGTCCAGGCGCCGAAGACCGGCGCGCTGAGCCGGAGGGGATGAACCAGCAGGGGAAGGACGCCGATGGCAAGGGTTCCGCAGAGCGTCACGAGGGCCACCGGCAGGACGGTGTCCACATGCCGGATCCGGCGGACGGCCGCCATGGCGCCGATGGCCGAAGCACCGCAGATTGAGAACCCGGTGGCCACCAGGAGCGACGTCACCGGCGGGAGCCGGAAGAGCCGGGAGATGGCGTATGTCCCGCCGAAGCTCGCCGCCACGACGCCAATGATCAGGACCAGGGACAGCCAGCCCAGTCCCAGCACGTCGGTGATGCTGACCTTCAGCCCGAGCAGGACGATTCCGCCGCGCATAAGATGTTTCCCGGCGAAGTCCAGTCCGGGCCGGGCCCTGCCGGCTGTCCATGCTCCGGCCGCCGGCAGGTTCGCGGCAAGGACGCCCAGGGCCACTGCCAGTGTCATGGCCGGCAGCGCGGGCACCAGCCAATGGACCAGGAACGCGGCGGCCAGCGCAACTGCCGCTGAAGCCAGGCCCGGGAGGAGCCTCTCCGGCCGTCCGGGCAGGTCCGGACCGGGGTTGCGGAAGGATCTGCTGACGGGCACTCACCTACTGTGCCGGAAAAGGGGCGGAATCCACGAATAGGGGGACCTCCGCCAACACGCCACAATGGATGGCAGTAATGAATTCGAAACAAAAAGATGGTTGGCTATTGGACATGTCAGACCTATTCCAGGATTACTCCGTGGCCGCCGGCCGGTCCGGAGCCTATGACGAGATGTTCGCCCCCGGGCAACAGGCCCGTGACTCGTACGGGCAGGTGGCGGACGCCCTTCGCAAGCTCTCCCTGGCCGATGTCAGTGCGCGCGCCGACTCAATGGCGCGCACGTTCCTGGACCGCGGCGTGACGTTCGATTTCGCGGGGGAGGAGCGCCCGTTCCCGCTGGATATCGTTCCCCGTGTCATTCCGGCCGGTGAGTGGGATGTACTGGAGCGCGGGGTAGCCCAGCGGGTACGCGCCCTCGAGGCGTTCCTCAACGACGTGTACGACAAGATGACCGTTGTGGCAGACGGCGTGATCCCGCGGCAGCTGGTCACCACCAGCGCGCACTTCCACCGGCAGGTCCATGGCTTCGAACCGGCCGGCGGCGTGCGGGTCCACATCTCGGGCATCGACGTTGTCCGTGATGCCGCCGGAACGTTCCGCGTGCTGGAAGACAATGTCCGCGTTCCCTCCGGCGTGAGCTACGTCCTGGAGAACCGCCGGGCCATGGCCAAGGGCCTGCCGGAGGCGTTCGGCCAGCAGCTCATCCGGCCGGTCGAGGAGTACCCCCGGCGCCTGCTCTCTGCCCTGCGGAAGACCGCGCCGTCCGGCGTGGACGATCCCACCGTCGTCGTCCTGACCCCCGGCGTGTTCAACAGCGCCTACTTCGAGCACACCCTGCTGGCCGGACTGATGGGCGTTGAGCTGGTGGAGGGCCGCGACCTCATCTGCCGCGGCAACCGCGTATACATGCGCACCACGGCGGGCGAGCAGCGCGTGGATGTCATCTACAAGCGGATCGACGACGATTTCCTTGACCCCCTGCAGTTCCGCGCCGACTCCATGCTCGGGTGCCCCGGGCTGGTCAACGCGGCCAGGGCCGGCGGGGTCACCATTGCCAACGCCGTGGGCAACGGCGTCGCGGACGACAAACTGGTCTACAGTTACGTCCCTGACCTCATCCGCTACTACCTCAGCGAGGAACCCATCATCGCAAACGTGGACACATACCGCCTGGAGGAGAAGGAATCCCGCGAGTACACCCTGGACAACCTGGCCGAACTGGTGGTCAAGCCCGTGGACGGTTCCGGCGGCAAGGGCCTGGTTATCGGGCCGGATGCCTCCAAGGACGAACTGGACGCCCTCCGCCAGCGGATCATCGCGGACCCCCGCGGCTGGATCGCCCAGCCGGTGCTGCAGCTCTCCACGGTCCCGACGCTGAGCGGGGACAAGTTCGGCCCCCGCCACGTGGACCTGCGCCCCTTCGCGGTGAACGACGGCGAGAACGTCTGGGTGCTCCCGGGCGGCCTGACCCGCGTGGCACTCAAGGAGGGCTCGCTGATCGTGAACTCCAGCCAGGGCGGCGGATCCAAGGACACCTGGGTCCTGGCCGATTCCCCCCAGGTGCCGGTGGAGACCGTGCCGCGGCCTTCCATCTCCGTCCGGGAGCGCGTTTCCGTGTGGCCGGTGGAGAGCAACTGGCGGGACCGCCAGTCGGAGCAGCAGCAGTGAGCCGGGCCGTAGGCCGGACAGTTTCTTTTCCAGTTTCGGGCACGCAGGAGGTAGCCGCGAATGCTTAGCCGTATTGCCGAGTCCCTTTTCTGGATCGGCCGCTATGTGGAGCGGGCGGACGGCACCGCCCGGATCCTTGACGTCCACCTGGAGCGCCTGAACCACCTCCCCATGGAGGAACGCAAGAGCGTGGCGCAGGAGCTCCTGGCGGTCATGGGAGCCAGGCCGCAGAGCGAGGATTTCGGGCTGCCCGAACTGCTCCACGCGCTTGCCTATGACAAAACCAGCGCCACCTCCATTGCCGGTTCCCTCGGGGCGGCGCGGGAGAACGCCCGGCGCGCCCGGGAGACTGTCTCTTCCGGTCTCTGGGAGAGCCTGAACACCACGTATTACGGGCTGAGCCAGCACCGGAAGGACGTTGTGGGCACGTACCGGTTCTGCAACTGGACCCTTGAACGGACGGCCATGGTCAGCGGCCTGGCGGACACCACCGTCAGCCACGACGAAAGCTGGCTCTTCCTGGTGCTGGGCCGCTCCCTGGAACGGGCGGACATGACGGCCCGCATGCTCTCCACCCGGGACGTGCTGTCCGCCGGCATGTCATGGGTCAACATGCTGCGGTGCGCCGGGGCGTACGAGTCCTTCCTGCGTACCCGGCGTGCCGCCTTTGGAGACCAGCACGCTGCCGAGTTCCTGCTGCTGGACCGGCTCTTCCCGCGGTCCATCGTCTATGCCCTGCGGGACGCCGACGAGTGCCTGGCAAAACTTGATCCTTCCGCCCAGCGGGTGGGTTTCATCAATGATGCGCGGCGGATTGTGGGGCAGGCGCGGACGTTCCTCGAGTTCCACCGGACGGACGATCTCATGTCCGAGTTGCCCGAACACATGGAGCGGGTGCAGAAAGCCGTCTCACAGGCCTCGGACGCCATTTCCCGTAAGTACTTCAATCAGGCGGATGAACTGGCCTGGGTGGGAGAAGTTTCATGACCCGGCTGAGCATCGTCCACAAGACGGCCTACAAGTACAACAAGAGGGTCACGCTGTCCTACAACGAGGCCCGCATGACGCCGCTGACGGATTCCCAGCAGGTGGTGCTGGAGTCCGTGGTCAAGGTTTCGCCGTCGCAGGCTGCCGTGAGCACCTACCGGGACTACTGGGGCACCCGGGTTACTGCCTTCGACATGCAGATGCCGCACGATCACCTTGAAGTTGTTTCCAACATCACGGTGGAGGTCCACCGGGCCGAGAAGATCCCGTCGGAGTCGGACATTGCCGGCTGGGACGTCCTGGCCTCGCCCGAGACGCTCAACACCTTCAGCGACTGGCTTCCGCAGTCCAGGCTGAGCGGGCCAGGAGACGAAGTCCTGGGCATCATCCCGGGAGTCGTGGCCGGGAAGAACCCGCACGAGGCCGCCATGGCAGTGTTCGAGTGGATGCGCGGCGAAATGACCTACATGTCCGGTTCCACCGCGGTCACCACCAACGCGGAAGAGGCCTGGGGGCAGCGCCAGGGCGTGTGCCAGGACCTTGCCCACCTGGCCATCGGTGCGCTGCGCAGCTGCGGCATCCCGGCGCGTTACGTCTCCGGTTACCTGCACCCCCGTTCCAGCGCCGGAATCGGCGAAACCGTGGCCGGCCAATCCCATGCATGGCTGGAGTGGTGGGACGGCGACTGGCGCAGCTGGGACCCCACCAACCACAAGCCGGCCGGCGACTTCCACGTGACGGTGGCCCGGGGCAGGGACTACCGCGACGTGCCGCCGCTGAAGGGCATTCTTTCCGGCGGGGGCGGTTCAGCCCTGAGCGTCAGCGTGGAAATCACCCAGCTCGCCTGACGGGCCCGCGGGCTTTTACTCCTGCGCGGTCCTCACAGCGCCGCTGAGCTGGGTCCACCAGGTCATGGGTTCCGTCACCTTGAAGCGGCGGCCGGTGATGGAGTCCGGCGTGATCCGGACGAAGATGTCCTTTTTCCCTGCCTGCCAGGGAAAGAGGAAGAGCTGGGTGGTTTCCAGGACCTGCTCCGTGCCGGTGACGACGGCGGCCGTGCCCTTCACCACCACGCTCCAGGCCAGTCCCGTATTGGGGTCCACCCCGTCCGCCTCCAGCGCCACCGGGGCGTCCTCCGAAGCGCCGGAAAGCTTGGTGCCCTCGCTGGTGCGGAACACCAGGGTGCCCCGGTCAACCGTGTAATTGATGGGGAAGATGTCCGGGCGTCCCGCCACCAGCACCGCCAGCCGGCCGACGGACACGGTGCGGAGCACGGCCCAGCACTCATGGTGTTCAAGATTCTGCACTTCAGATACGGGTTCGGCACTCATGCGGCGAGCTTACCCTCACCAAGGGCTGGGTTTGTAGTCCTTGAGGAACACGCCGTACTGGTCCTCGCCGTTCTCCCCCATAACGATGGGATCGTAGACGCGGGCGGCACCATCAACGAGGTCCAGGGGCGCGTGGAAGCCTTCCTCCATGAGCCTGACCTTGGTGTAGTGGGGACGCTCGTCGGTAATCCAGCCGGTGTCCACGGCGGTCATCAGGATGCCGTCACTGTCCAGCATCTCCTGGGCGCTGGTGCGCGTCATCATGTTGAGCGCCGCCTTGGCCATGTTGGTGTGCGGGTGGCCCGGACCCTTGTAGGCGCGGGAGAACTGGCCTTCCATCGCCGAGACGTTGACGATGTACTTCCGGCGGGCGGTGGATCGCTTCATGGCTCCCCGCAGCCGGCTCACCAGCAGGAAGGGCGCGGTTACGTTGCAGAGCTGCACCTCGAGCATCTCGAGCGGATCCACCTCGTCCACCACCTGGGTCCAGCTGTTGATGGTGGCCAGGTCCGGTACCAGCCCGCCCGCGTCGATGGCCGTTCCTGACGCAATGCGCTCCAGCGAGGCCGATCCGGTGGACAGCGCCAGCGACGTGATGGCGTCCCCGGCCAGGACCGGGTGTTCTGTCACGCTGCTGGCAAGCGCCAAGGGGTGCTTGTCATGGGCGTGGCCGAACGTCACCAGTTCCGGACCGCCGTTGGCCTGCTCCAGCGCGGCCGGAAGCGGTTCATCCTCGGCGTCCACCAACGGCTTGTAGGCATTGCCGGAACGGCGGACCGTCTGCGCCGCGTTGTTGATGATGATGTCCAGCGGGCCTGCCTCATTGAGCGAGTCCGTGAGGGCCATGACCTGGGCGGGGTCGCGGAGGTCGATGCCCACGATCCGGAGCCGGTGCAGCCATTCGCCGCTGTCCTCCATGGCGGCGAACCTGCGGGCGGCGTCCTTGGGGAAGCGGGTGGTGATGGTGGTGTGGGCACCGTCGCGGAGCAGTCGAAGCGCGATGTACATCCCGATTTTGGCCCGCCCCCCGGTCAGCAGGGCGCGGCGGCCGGTCAGGTCGGTCCGGGCGTCCCGCTTGCTGTGGCTGAAGGCAGCGCACTCCGGGCACAGCTGGTGGTAGAAGGCGTCAACCTGGGTGTAGTGCCGTTTGCAGATGTAGCAGGGGCGCGAGCGGATCAGGTGCCCGGCAACCTTGCCGGTGGCCGAGGTGGCCAGCTTGTTCCCGCGGGTCTCGTCGTCGATCCGGTCCGGCGCGGCGGTTGCCGTCCGGGCAATGACTGCCCGGTCCGCCTCGGAGATCAGGTCGCGCTTTGTGACCCTGCGGTGCCGCTTGACGGCCTTGAACATTTTCCCCGTGGCGCGCCGCACCGAAACATAGTCCGGGTGCTCCTCGTCATAGGCATGGATGGTATTCAGGACCTTGAGGCAGGCCTGGATTTCCTCAGGGGTCAGATCGGGGGAGCTCACCGTATCGATTTTACAGCCTGAGATCAAGCCGGCCGCACCCCCTGGGGGATGGGCCGGCCCGCTGAACGATGTCAGGAAATCCGCGCCCCCTGCGCAGAGTCTGCAGCAGCCGCTGCGTGGTTCTGGGCGACCCTGTCCACGGACTCCCGCACTCCGGGGTGGAAGTCTGCAGCCGCCTTCACGGCGTTCGGGACGAGGTGGAGGTTCCTGGCAGCGAGCGTCCGTTCCTCCTCGCCGGGCTCGGGAACGTTCTGTCCCTTGGCGAGCACCGTGATGCCCGAGTCGGTGACCTTGAAGCCGCGGGCCCGGTCCAGCTCCGCGTCCAGGCCAATGGCCGCGCCTGCCGGTACCTTGACGTTCTTGTCGATGATGGCCCGGTTGATCACCGCGCCCTCGCCCACCTGCACTTTGTCCATCAGGACCGAGTCGATGACACGGCTGCCGGTGGCCACGTAGACGTCGTTGGACAGGACGGAGCCTTCCACGATGCCGCCGGAGATCACGACGCCGCTGGAGACGATCGAGTCCAGGGCCGTGCCCACCGTGTTGTTCTGGCCGCGGACGAACTTGGCGGGCGGCGAGATGCTCTGCCGGGTGTAGATGGGCCATTCCGAGTTGTAGAGGTTGAAGACCGGGAGCGGGGAGATCAGGTCCATGTGGGCGTCGTAGAAGGAGTCGATGGTGCCGACGTCGCGCCAGTACGTGCGGTCGCGTTCGGTGGAGCCGGGAATGTCATTGAGCGTGAAGTCGTACACGCCGGCCTCGCCCTGGTTCACGAAGTAGGGGATGATGTCTCCGCCCATGTCGTGCTTGGTGTCCAGCCGCTCGGCGTCCACGTGCAGCGCCGCTACCAGGGCATCGGCGTCAAAGACGTAGTTGCCCATGGAGGCCAGGAACTGCGACGGGTCCGCGGCCAGTCCGGGGGTGGTGGCAGGCTTTTCCACGAACGCGGCAATCTTTTGGGGATCGTTCTGGTCCACTTCGATCACGCCGAACTGGTTGGCCATGTGCAGTGGCTGCCGAACAGCGGCCACTGTTGCCTTGGCGCCGCTGTGGACGTGCTGGGCCACCATCTGGGCGAAGTCCATGCGGTAGACATGGTCCGCGCCGACCACCACAACAATGTCCGGGTTGGCGTCGTGGATCAGGTTCAGGGACTGGTAGATGGCGTTTGCGCTGCCCAGGAACCAGCTCTTGCCCACGCGCTGCTGGGCCGGAACCGAAGCCACGTAGTTGCCCAGCTGGGTGGACATGCGCCAGGTCTCGGAGATGTGGCGGTCCAGGCTGTGCGACTTGTACTGCGTCAGCACCACGATCTGCAGGTAGCGGGAGTTCACCAGGTTGGACAGCGCAAAGTCGATCAGGCGGTAACTCCCGGCGAAGGGGACCGCGGGTTTGGCCCGGTCAGCCGTCAGCGGCATCAGCCTGTTTCCCTCGCCCCCTGCGAGGACAATGGCCAGGACTCTTTTGTTCAACGGCATAATGGTCGCTCCTGTACGCCTTCGTATCTCCCCAAGACAGTCCGGCATGCCCGGACTCCTTCACACTAGAACAGTTAAGCGTGAAGGACTACCTTGGGTCTTGTGCGAATAGACATTGTGACTAAAGAGTTCCCGCCGGAGATCTACGGTGGCGCCGGAGTCCACGTAGCCGAATTGAGCAGGGTGCTTAGTAAGCATGTTGACCTGCAGGTTCGTGCTTTTGGCGCTCCCCGCGATACCGACTATCATGGCGCCACCGTGACGTCCTACCAGGTGCCTGAGGACCTTGGCGGGGCCAACGCCGCGGTGCAGACCCTCGGGGTGGACCTCCGGATCGTCCCGGACGTGGAAGGCGCGGACCTGGTCCATTCGCATACCTGGTACGCCAACATGGCAGGGCACCTGGCATCCCTGCTGCACGGCATCCCGCATGTCCTCAGCGCCCACAGCCTGGAGCCGCTGCGCCCCTGGAAGGCGGAGCAGCTCGGCGGCGGGTACGTGCTCTCTTCCTGGGTGGAGAAGACGGCTTATGAGGCTGCGGCAGCCATCATCGCTGTTTCCGAGGGTATGCGGCAGGACATCCTGCGCAGCTACCCGGATGTTGATCCCGCGAAGGTCAAGGTGGTCCACAACGGCATTGACGTCGAGCTGTGGCAGCGCGACGAGAATGACGACGCCGTCCGCGCCCTGGGCATTGATCCGGCCAAACCCAGCGTGGTTTTCGTGGGCAGGAACACCCGCCAAAAAGGCGTTCCCTACCTGCTGCGGGCTGCCGCGAAGCTGCCCGCCGATGTTCAACTGGTCCTGTGCCTGGGCGCAGCGGATACCCCCGAGCTCGCTGCCGAGACTGCCCGCCTGATCGAGGACCTGCAGAGCCAGCGAACCGGCGTGGTGCTCATTGAGCGCATGTTGCCCCGGCACGAGCTCATCCAGGTCCTCAGCCACGCCACCGCGTTCGCCTGTCCCTCGATCTACGAACCCCTCGGCATCGTGAACCTGGAAGCAATGGCCTGCGGCGCCGCAGTGGTGGCCAGCGCCACCGGCGGCATCCCGGAGGTGGTGGAGCACGGCCAGACCGGCCTCCTCGTGGACCTTGAGCAGGTCACCGACGGCACCGGGACCCCCCTTGATCCGGAGAAGTTCGTCACCGAATTCGCGGCCGCCCTCACCGAGGTTGTGTCTGATCCGGAGCGGGCACGCGCCATGGGCCAGGCCGGCCGGCTGCGCGCCGAGAAACACTTCTCCTGGGAGTCCATCACCGAGACCACCCTGGACGTGTACCGCTCGGTGTTGCCGTCCCACGGCTAACGACCCCTCGCTATTAATTACGACGGCGCCGCTCCCCTCACGAGGGGGCGGCGCCGTCGTTCATTAGGCCGTTGGCCGTCAGTTCCGTTTCGCCGCAGCGGTCCTGGCCAGCAGGACCTTCTCATCCACCGGGGACTGGCCGCTTGCCCGCTGGCTGCGGAAGTATGCCCGCGCCTCATCCTGCCGCTTCTTCTCCGCACCGGTCGCGATTGCGGCGCGCACGTGGTCGCCGCCGTAGCCAAAGGCGTCCACGAGGTCCAGCGCATGCGGGCGGATCTTCACCAGCAGCCTGTTGATGTATTCACCCACCGTTCTGGCCCGCTGCATGGAAAGGCGGCCGTTCATGAGGTACCAGGACAGGTTCTTTTCAATCAGCGACAGGCCGAAGAGGTCACGCAGCCACGTCAGCACCGTCCTGGTGCCTGGGTCCTCCACCTCGCGAAGCGCGTCGGTGAAGGCCTCCCATTGCAGCAGTTCGGCGTGCGCCTGGGCGGCATCGATGAGTTCGTTCTGGTGACGGTTGAACAGTGCCGCGCCCTTTTCCTGGGAAAGCCGGTTGCTGCCTTTAAGGGCTGTTGCCGCTTCCGCCACCATGGTCTGCACCCTGTCCGTAAGGAGGGCACGCTGGCCCTCCTCGTCACGGAGGGCGATGGCGGCTTTCTGCACCGAGCCGGTGTCCGCCATGAACTGGGCCACCTGCCGCAGTCCTGTCCGGTGGATTGCAGCGCCGGTTGCCTGGCCCACCACATAGCGGGCCAGTACCCCGAAGTCCACGTTCCGGAACTCCTTGGCGTAGTCGGCCAGGAGGCGCTTGGCCACCAGCTGCAGCAGCACGGTGTTGTCGCCCTCGAACGTGGCGTAGACGTCAAGATCGGCCCGCAGCGACGCAAAGCGGTTCTCGATCAGGAAGCCGGCACCGCCGCAGGCTTCGCGGCATTCCTGCAGGGTGTCCAGCGCATGCCAAGTGCTCAGGGCCTTCAGTGCGGCGGCGAGTGTTTCCAGGTCCTGGCGGTCGGCGTCGGTGTCGTGGGCGCCGGAAAAGACGTCGTCGAACTTCTCCAGGAGCTGCTCATGGGCGAACCCCGCTGCGTAGGTAGTGGCGAGCCGGGTGAACAGCCGGCGCTGGTGGCGCTGGTAGTCAAGCAGGACTTCTTCGTCCGTATGGGAGGAGGCGTTGAACTGGCGGCGCTCGGTTGCGTATCGGATGGCCGCCGTCAGGGCCACCCTGGACGCAGCCACGGCGGCGCCGTCCAGCGACACCCGGCCCTGGACAAGGGTTCCCAGCATGGTGAAGAACCGCCGGCCCGGGCTGGCGATGGGGGAGGTGTATGTGCCGTCCGGGGCTACGTCGCCGTAGCGGTTCAGGAGGTTCGTCCGGGGGATCCGGACGTTGGTGAAGTGCAGCCGCCCGTTGTCGATTCCGTTGAGTCCACCCTTGATGCCGTCGTCCTCGCCGCCGATGCCGGGCAGGAACTCCTTGGTTTCCGGGTCCCGCAGGTCCACGTAGAAGGCATGTACGCCGTGGTTGACGCCGCGGGTGACAAGCTGGGCGAACACCACGGCGCCCAGTCCGTCGTTGGCCGCGTTCCCGATGTAGTCCTTCCAGGCGGCGCGGAACGGCGTGTGCACCTCGAATTCTTCAGTGGACGGATCGTACGTGGCCGTGGTCGCGATGCTGGCCACGTCGGAGCCGTGTCCCGTCTCGGTCATGGCGAAGCAGCCCGGGATATCCAGGTTCATGATGCCGGGAAGCCATTTCGCATGGTGTTCGGCGGTGCCAAGGTGCATGACGGCGGAGCCGAACAGGCCCCACTGCACGCCGGCCTTGATCTGCAGCGAGGGATCGGCCACCACAAGTTCCTCGAAGCCGGCGATGTTTCCGCCGTGGTCGTCGGCGCCGCCCAAGGCTGCCGGGAAGGCGCGGTGCACCGCCTCATTGTCCACAAGGTACCTCAGCTGTCCGAACACCCTGGTCCGGTGCTCGGTGTGGGTCAGGCCTTCAATCTTGTGAAGCTCGGGGCGTGCGGCAAGGTCCCGGGCCTGCAGCCGGACGGCCGCCCACTTGCCGAGCAGCTGCTTGCCCAGCGTTTCGACGTCGACGGCGGGCTGGGGCCGGGCAGCGGTGCCGGGGACCGCTTTTTGCGGTGCTTCCGGGCGCTTCCCCTTGCCTGTGGGACGGTCCACTACTTCAGTCATGTCAATGTCCTTCGTTGGTGCTGACAGTGTTTGGTGGTTTGCATTGGAGTTAGGTCATTCCCGCGCGGCCGGGGTGAGCTCGGGAGCTATGCCGACGCAGAGCCAGGCCGTGATCTGGCGTGCCATTGCTTCCTGGTCAGGTTTGGCGGGGGAGTCCGGCGTGCTGAGCCATTGCTCGCCGGCATTCCGTACCAGTCCAATCGCGGCCTTCGGCCAGTAGCCGATCACGGCGTGCTTGCCGTCCCCCAGGTGGGACCGCATGGGCGTAGCGATCATCTCCGCAATGGCGTCGAAGAAGTGCCCCAGCGCCCCGGAGACAGCTCCCGATGAACCCTCCGGGTCGCCGCTGCCATGCCGGGTGACAAACGTATAGACGTTGGGGCTGGTCTCCGCCATTTGCAGGTAGGCCGAGACCATGGCCAGAAGCCCTTCACGGGGGGTATGGGCGCTCTGCGCGGCTTCCTTGATCCTGCGCTGCATCTGGCTTAAGACCACTTCACCCACTGCCTGCTGGAGCCCGGCCTTATCGCCAAAGTAGCGGTAGAACACGGACTTTGAGGTTCCTGCAGCAGCGGCAATCTCCTCCATGGAGGCGTCACTTCCCAGCAGGTGCACAGCCCGCCGTGCCGATTTGATCAGCTCCCTCCGGCGCTCCTCCCGATGGCTCTGCCAGCGCGAAGAACGTCCGTCGGGGCTGCCTGGCACAGAGGCATCCGGGGGGTCCGTGTGGGTGATGTTCACGATACCCAGCGTATCAGGTACGCTGGGTATCGGTAACCGAACGTGACCCGAGGAGAACCCATGTCCATTGACGGACAGTCCAGCACCGGACCCGAAGACCCAAACACCCGCACGGCAGGCACCCCTGCCACCCGCCGGGCCGTGATCGTCGGCGGGAACCGGATCCCGTTTGCCCGCGCCGGCGGATCCTACGCAAAATCCTCCAACCTGGACATGCTGACCGCCGCCCTTGACGGCCTGATCGCGCGCTTCGGCCTCCAGGACGAGCGCATCGGCGAAGTGGCCGCAGGCGCCGTCCTCAAGCACTCCCGGGACTTCAACCTCACCCGCGAAGCGGTCCTGGGTTCCGCTCTCTCCGCCGAGACCCCTGCCTATGACCTGCAGCAGGCGTGCGCCACAGGGCTGGAGACCGTGGTGGGCCTGGCCAACAAGATCAAGCTGGGCCAGATCGATTCCGCAATCGCCGGCGGGGTGGATTCGGCGTCCGATGCTCCGATCGTGGTCAGCGAGGGCCTCCGCGAGGTGATCCTGGACCTCAACCGGGCCAAGACCCTTACGCAGCGCCTGCAGGTACTCGGGCGGCTGCGGCCGAAGGATCTCGCCCCGCTGGCACCCGGCACTGCCGAGCCCCGGACCGGACTTTCGATGGGCGAGCACCAGGCCCTGACCACGGCGCAGTGGAAGATCTCCCGCGAGTCCCAGGACGATCTGGCCTACAACAGCCACAGGAACCTCGCCGCCGCCTACGAGTCAGGGTTCTTCGATGACCTCGTCACGCCCTACCGGGGACTGGTGCGGGACGGCAACCTCCGTGCAGACACCTCGCTCGAAAAGCTCTCTACCCTGAAGCCGGTCTTCGGCAAGAACCTCGGTGCTGCGGCCACTATGACTGCCGGCAACTCCACCCCACTCACCGACGGGGCGTCCACGGTCCTGCTGGCTTCCGAGGCCTGGGCAGACGCCCGCGACCTGCCCAAGCTCGCTGCCGTGGTGGATGCGGAAGCCGCGGCCGTGGACTTTGTCCATGGCAAGGACGGCCTGCTGATGGCCCCCGTGTTCGCCGTGCCCCGGCTGCTGGCCCGCCAGGGCCTCACACTGGCGGACATTGACTTCTTCGAAATCCACGAGGCATTCGCAGCCACGGTCCTCGGCACCCTGGCGGCCTGGGAGGACGAGGAGTTCGGCCGTACCCGCCTTGGCTTGCAGGGCGCCTTCGGCAGCATTGACCGGTCGCGCCTGAACGTAAACGGGTCTTCGCTGGCTGCCGGCCATCCCTTCGCCGCCACCGGCGGCCGGATCGTGGCTTCGTTGGCCAAGCAGCTGCATGCCACGGGCAGCACCGCCGGCCGGCCCGCGCGCGGACTGGTCTCGGTCTGCGCGGCCGGCGGCATGGGCGTCGTCGCTGTTCTCGAATCACTGTAGGAGGTTCCGGTGACAGACAAGTACGCACAACTGGTTAACCAGGGCCCGGGCAGGAATGTGGCCAAGAAGCTCGGCCTGCCCCAGCCCGCGGTCCTTCGCCGCTACGAGCCCGGGCAGCCCTTGATCAACGGCCCCATCCTGGTCCAGGGAAGCACGGCGGGTGCCGATGCCCTGTCCGCGGAACTGCTTTCCTGGGACCTTGATGTCCGGCGGCACGCCGTACCGCGCGAAAAACTCGGTGCCATCATCCTGGTGCTGGATGAAGTGGCGCACCCCGAGGACCTCGAGAAGCCGATTCTCCCGGCAGCGGCTTCCCTGCGGGACCTTGCCGCCGGCGGACGCGTCGTCACGGTCTCCCGGCCGGCGTCGGACGCCGATTCGCCTGCAGCTGCCGCTGCCAGGCAGGGGGTTGACGGGTTCCTCCGCTCGCTGGCCAAGGAACTTCGGGGCGGCGCCACGGGCAACGGCATCATCCTGAGGGACGGTATCGAGCCGACCAGCCCCAGCGCCCTGGCAGCCCTCCGATTCTTCCTCTCCGGCCGTTCGGCATTCGTGGACGGGCAGTTTGTGACCGTGTCCGGCACCTCCGGAGAACTTGCCGGGGACCCGGACAAGCCGCTGGCCGGCAAGATAGCGGTGGTGACCGGAGCGGCACGCGGCATCGGAGCGGCCATCGCCCGCACCCTGCACCGCGACGGCGCAACCCTGGTCCTCGTGGACGTCCCCGCGGCCGGCGACCAGCTGGCGGCGGTTGCGAACGAGGTGCGGGGGACCGCGCTCCAACTGGACATCAGCAGGGAGGACGCGGGACAACGCATTGTTGAGCACGCCGCGCAGCGCCACGGACGCCTGGACATCATGGTCCACAACGCCGGGATCACCCGGGACAAACTGCTGGCCAACATGGACCAGCCCCGGTGGAACTCGGTCATCAGCATCAACATAGCCGCGCAACTCCGCATCAACGAGGCTCTCCTTTCCTCAAAGCACTTCCGGGAATCGCCGCGCATAGTGTCAGTTGCTTCAACCAGCGGCATTGCCGGCAACCGGGGGCAAACCAACTATGCGGCGTCCAAGGCCGGGGTGATGGGAATGGTCAGGGCCACCGCTCCGCACATGGCCGCGCTCGGCGGCAGCATCAATGCGGTGGCCCCGGGGTTCATAGAAACCGAGATGACCGCCAGAATCCCGTTTGCCCTCCGCGAGATCGGCCGGCGGCTGAACTCCCTGCAGCAGGGCGGCCTGCCATCGGATGTTGCCGAAGCCGTGTCCTTCCTTGCCAGTGATGCAGCGGCCGGCATCAACGGCGAGGTGCTCCGGGTCTGCGGGCAGAACATGGTGGGGGCATGATGCCCGCCCAGCCGGTCATCCTGGGGGAAATGCCCTCGCTGTCCAAGCTCTACGTCAACGCCGCTGCCCAGGCCGCACGCCGCCGGCTGCTGGGCAGCCAGGATGGATCCGTCCTGCCGGCCGAAAGCCATGAAGTGCGCGGGGTCAGCGTGGACGTTGCCACGCTCACCGCGTACCAGCACCTGATCGGCGAGACGGCCAGCGACGTGCTGCCTGCCGGGTTCATCCACGCACTCGCCTTTCCGCTGGCCATGAGCGTGCTGAACAGGGACGACTTCCCTTTGCCCCTGCTCGGCATGATCCACCTTCGGAACAGCGTGCAACAGCGTTCCCCGGTACTCTTCACCGACAGCCTGGACGTCTCCGCCAGGGTGGAAAATCTCCGGGGTCACCGTGCGGGGACGGTGGTGGACGTGGTGGCGGATGTGCGGTTGTCAGGGGCACCCGAGGCCTCCTGGCGGGGGGTGTCCACCTACCTGGCCAAGGGAGTCTTCCTGCCCGGGATCGACAAACCGTCCCCGGCCTCCGCCCGGGCGGAATTCAAGGCGCCGAACCCCACCGCTATCTGGCAGCTTGGTGTTGACACCGGCCGGGCTTACGCGGCGGTATCGGGTGACTTCAATCCCATACACCTAAGCGTGCTTTCCGCCAGGGCTTTGGGGATGCGGCGGTCCATAGCCCACGGCATGTACCTGGCGGCCAGGGCGCTCGCCGACGTCGGCCCGTCCCGTGGCGATTCCTTCACGTGGGATGTGGATTTCGACTCCCCGGTGTTTCTTCCCGGCATGGTTGCCCTGGAGATCAATACCGAAGAAGGGGACTCCGGCGCGCGGACGCGTTCCAGTTTCGTGGCATGGAATCCCAGGTCGGGGCGCCGCCACTTCAGCGGTTCGGTCAGCGCCCTCTAGTCGCGTGTCCGGACAGCGCGCAGGATGCGGTGGAGGCTCAGCAGGACCGATTCGGACGCGGGGACCATTCCCTGCTCCGCATCCCTTCCGGCGGTGGCAGCCATGCAGGCTTCCACCGCCTCCTTTGCCGCCCCGAAATGGCCGTCCTGCGCGGAGGTGTCGTCGTCGCTGAACGAGCGGAGAAGGTTGCCGGTGGCTGACAAAGCATCGGCTAGCGGACCGGTGTCCTGCAGGGGAACGCTGTAGGGTGCCTCGCTCTCCCAGATCACGTCCGAAAGCACGTCGGTGATGTCCTGGATGTGGAAGGTCACCCTCTCCAGTTCGCGCAGGTTCCGGTAATCAAGATCGACGTCGCGGGGGTGCAGTTTGCGCCTCGGATTGGCCCGCCGGCTTGCGTCAGCCTCCTTGACCAGGTGCCGGACTGAGCGGGCCGCCTCCGCCAGTTCGTCTGAACGGCTTGACCAGTCCTCGTGTTTGGGCGGCCATTCTTCCTTTAGGGCCGCCCCCATGTCGGTGAGCTGGCGGCCAAGGGCTTGGCGGAGCTCATCCAGGCTGGCCGCGGCGGCGTTCAGGTGCAGCGGCGGAAAGATCAGGAAGTTGACGCCGATCCCAACGGCGACTCCAAAGCCCATCTGCAGGAGGTAACCGAACGAAAAGTCGTCCGGATTACTGCCGCCCACGAGCAAAACCAGCAGCGCCGCCGTCGGAATCCAGTCACTGCCCGAACCGATTCCCGGCAGGCCCCCAAGCAGGACGCCTATTCCCATGATCAGCGCGACGGCGAGCGGCGACGGATCCGTGACGGTAACCAGCACATACGCCAGGCCGATGCCCACTGCGAGTCCGGCAAGGGCCTCGAGGCCCTGCCGTACCGAGCCGGCAACGTTGTGGTACATCGCCACCAGCGCACCCAGGGGGGCGTAGTAGGGATAGTTCGCAGCAGCTCCGGGCAGATGCGGTGCGATGGCGAAGGCCAGTCCGGCTGCAAAAGCCGCCTTGGCCGCCAGTTGCAGCCGCTGCGCGGCAAAGGCCGACGACAGGCCGGACACCGCCTGTTTGAGAAAAAGGGTCCCCCTGGCCCACCTGGTATCCGGGCGTGCTTGAGACTGGCGCATTCGTACCACCCTACGGCGCCCCGGCGGCTGCCTACAAAGGTGCTGGTCAGGGAGGCGGGCACAGTGTGCCCGGGGTGCGGTTCAGGACAGATCTGCCGCTGAACGGCGCACCTCTGCCGCCAGCCGGTGGGCACGGCCGGGCGTTCTTCCGTCCTCCTGCCGCCGCGGAATGTAACCGAAGCCCAGGCCGTAGGCAGGATCCGCGAACCCGAGCGCCGCGTTGGCGCCCTCATGCCCGAACGCGCGATGGCTCCCGAAGCTCCGCGACGGGTGCGGCTTCATGAACACGACGGCGAACGCGTTGTCCAGGCCTGAGGACCGGTCAAGGCCCCACACCTGTTCCTGCGACATCTGCTCGACGGTGGCTGCGGTGAGGAACGGTTCGCCGCCCTGGATTCCGGTGGTGGCTGCCGCGTAGAGGCGGGCCAGGCCCGAGGCTGCTCCCACGCCGCCTGCCGCGGACATCCCCGCGGCCCGGACCGGGCGGATATTGGGAAGCTCCATGATGGTGCTGACCGGGGCGTTGCTGTTCAGGCCCTCGAGGCTGAGCGGATCGAGCCAGGGCTCCACCGGTCCGGCCGCATAGAGGACGTCGCGGTAACGGTACTCCTGTTCCTCAGGCAGCCCAAGGAAAAAGTCGATACCGTACGGGCTCCTGATTCGCCCTTCATAGATCTCCTGCAGGGTTTCCCCGGCTGTGCGCCGGCACAGCTCTTCCATGATGATCCCGATGGTGAGCGCGTGGTAGCCAAACTGCCGGCCGGGCTGCCAGGTTGGAACAGCCCTGGCCAGCCGGGCCGCGGCGGCAGGGGTGGTGAACTCGTCCAGCCCGAAGCCGCCCTCGATGCCCATGAGCCCGGCCTGGTGCGACAAAGCCTCTCGGACCAGGAGGCGGTCCTTGCCATGCACACGGAATTCCGGCCAGTAGTGCGCTACGGTTTGGTCGAGGTCGAGCAGGCCGTCCTGAACCAGTAGAGCAATGACCATGGCAGCCACTCCCTTCGAACAGGAGTACGCCCCCGTCAACGTGTCCGGCGCCATGTCCGGCCCGCCCGTCAGTTCCACGACCGGGACCCCGTCCCTGTAGACGGCCAGCTGTGCACTGTACTGCGGATCCTCGCGCAGGAATGTATCGAACAGTTCCAGGACGTTGTTGAAACCGGACGCTACGAAGCCGTGATGTCTATGCATGGCACCCAGCTTATCCAGAAAACGCTTACTGCCCTTCGGCGTCCGCCCCGTGCCCTGGCATGACCTCTTCCCCTGCCCTTACGGGCCCGGGCGGTGTCCCGTCCCCGAAGGGGCGGCCCCCCAGCGCTTCCCGGCCATGGGGCTCCAGCCAGCCCCTCAGATCCGGTCCTGCGGGGACTATGCCCGTGGGGTTGATGTCCTCATGGACGATGTAATAGTGCTGCTTGATCTGGACAAAATCGATGGTGTCGCCGAAGCCTGGCGTCTGGAACAGGTCCCGTGCGTAGCCCCACAGGGCTGGCATCTCGCTGAGTTTTTGCCGGTTGCACTTGAAGTGGCCGTGGTAGACGGGATCGAACCGGGCAAGTGTGGTGAACAGCCGCACGTCGGCTTCAGTGATGGTGTCACCCACCAGGTAGCGCTGCCCCGAGAGCCGGTCTTCGAGCCAGTCCAGGGCTGTCCACAGCCGGGCGTAGGCCGAGTCGTAGGCTTCCTGGGATCCTGCGAAACCGCAGCGGTAAACACCGTTGTTGACCTCGGTGAAGACGCGTTTATTGACCTGGTCGATTTCTTCGCGAAGATGCTCCGGGTACAGGTCCGGCGCCCCTGCGCGGTGAAACTCGGTCCACTCGGTGGAAAAGTCCAGCGTGATCTGCGGAAAGTTGTTGGTCACCACGGCACCGCTGGCAACGTCCACGATCGCGGGAACGGTGATGCCGCGGGGATAGTCCGGGAACCTCTTGAAGTAGGCGTCCTGGATCCGTTCGATACCGAGGACGGGGTCCGTCCCGCCTGGATCGAGGTCAAAGGTCCACGAACGGGCATCGTGGGTGGGACCCGGCTGTCCCAGTGAAATGGCGTCTTCGAGGCCAAGCAGGCGCCTGACGATGACGGTCCTGTTGGCCCAGGGGCAGGCACGCGCCGCGATCAGCCGGTACCGTCCAGCTTCCACCGGCCAGCCCGGTTCGCCGTTCGGACCCGGAGTTGCGTCCCTCGTGATGCGGTCCTCAATGTAGTTGGTGTCGCGGTTGAACTCCGCTCCACCTGTGACGTAGGCGCCGCGGGTGCTGTGTTCTGCGCTCTTTCCCAAGGCATGTGCCTTTTCCGCCTGCTGCGTGGTGTCCGTTTCCTGGGTCATGGGACCACCCTATGCTCCGCAGGCAGGACAGTGGAGATCGGCTGCCAGGCCCACAGCCACGAGCCGGCCACCAGGGCCGCGAACAGAAGGATCCAGACGCCGGAGGGAACGGACGTGGCACGCCAGAGCAGGTATGCGTCGGAACTGGCCAGCCGGTCCCGGCGGCGCAGGTGCACATGGGTGAGCTTGATGAGGTCGCGCACGGCAGCCACCAGCAGTGCCAGGCCCAGGATGACAGCCACGTGGCCAACAAAGGCAGCCGGCACAAAGAGGATCAGGGCCAGGGCGATGGCAATTGCGGCCGAAGTGATAACGACGCCGGCGAGGTTCCGGAGGAACACCAGCGAGGCAGCCAGGGACACGGCGCCGCCTGAGATTGCCGCCGGTCCCCACCCGTTGAAGCCGCACCACACGAACGCCGCACCCACCAGTGCCGGTACTGGGTACCCCCAAAAACATGACCAGGCGGTGGCGAGCCTGCTGCGGCTGTACGTGGTGGTGGTGCCTGAGTGGTCAAGGAGGAGCCGGATCCCGGCCAGTCGCTGGCCGCTCAGCACCGCAGCAACAGCGTGCCCCATCTCGTGCGTGGCCGTGGCCAGCAGGCCGAAGTACCGCCAGGAGCGGCGGGGCACTGACAAGGCGGCAGCTGTCATCACCGCCAGTGCCAGTTCCGTCAGTGTCACGTTGGGAGGATCTGCGCGGCTGAATGCTGCCAGTAATGTATCCCAGGGGTCTCCGGGCGTCGTCATCAGGGCCTCTCGCCCGCAGGGTCGTGGTGAGCCATAGCCGCCACGGTACCCGGGCTGGCTGGGTGCAGGCTTAAAACCGAAAGGCACGCCGACTGCCGGGCGTGCCTCAGGATCGACGGGACTGCGGACGTTCCCGCAGCCCCACGTCGGCTGTATTAACTAGCCTTCGCACTCAGTGCAGTAGCTGTGGCCATCCTTCTGGCGCGCAATCTGGGACCGGTGACGGACCAGGAAGCAGGAGTAGCAGGTGAATTCGTCTTCAGCCTGCGGGATGACCTGTACCACGAGCTCTTCGGCCACGAACTCGCCTCCGGGCACGCCGGCGCCGTCAAGCCCGTCAGCCTCATCCAGTTCCAGCACAACGCTGCGTGCGTCGGGAGCATTTGCTGACTGGAGCTGCTCGAGAGAGTTGTCCTGCGATTCCTTGACGTCGGAGCGCAGTTCATCGTAATCGGTTGCCACTTTAGGTGCTTCTCTTTTCTTTGGTTCGCCTGTCGCGTATGAAACGTACAGCATCATGCGGGTATTCCCCAATAGCCGGAGTATATTGACCGTCCCCTGGGTAATGGTTCAAAGGAGGCAGCCTGCGGTGTTAGCGGCGAAATAGGGCTGCATGGCAGCGGATGGCGCCGCAAACGGTGCAGTCCGCACTACTGGTAAGGGGTGCACGTGGAGCAGCTCACTGCGGAATTCGGTGGTTCGGCGCGGGTGGGTACCGGTGTTGGTCCTGTCCTGGAGAAATTCGAGTCCGTGTCAAGGATCGCAGTGTTGCGGGGCGGAGGGCTCGGCGACGTGATCTTCGCCATACCCGCCATGGCCGCGCTCAAGGCAGCCTACCCCGCCGCAACCCTTACCTTGCTGGGAACTCCCGTGCACCAAGCGCTGTTTGCCGCAACCAAGAGCCCGGTGGATGAGGTGTGCATGCTGCCACACGCTGAAGGCGTCCGCCCGGGAGAGGAGGACCCGGCGGAGCTGGACGCGTTCTTTGATGACATGCGCGGACGCCGGTACGACCTGGCCGTCCAGCTCCATGGCGGTGGCCGGTACTCAAATCCGTTCCTGCTTCGGCTGGGGGCCCGGCACACGGTAGGCACGCGGACATCCGACGCTGCCAGTCTCGAGCGGACGGTTCCGTATGTCTACTACCAGCACGAACCACTCAGGGCGCTGGAGGTGGCCGGCATGGCCGGCGCTTTCCCCGTTGACCTGGAGGCCCGTCTGGCGCCGGCGGACAGCGGCGCTTCCGCCGCCGCCGTAATGCGCGACGACGGCGCCGGCCCTTGGGTGGTGCTGCATCCCGGCGCCACTGATCCCCGACGGCGCTGGCCCGCCGGCCGGTTCGCTGAACTTGCGGCAGCATGCGCCGCGGATGGCTTCCGTGTTGCGGTCATCGGGGATGAGAGCGAACGCGCCCTTGCCGAACAGGTTGTGGAGCAGGCAGCCGCCGCCCACGTCCATTCATTCGCCGGGGACCTTGACATGGGCGGGCTCGTGGCACTGTTGGTCCGCGCCGCCGTAGTGGTGGGGAATGACAGCGGACCGCGGCACCTTGCCCAGGCGCTTGGGGTTCCGACGGTGGGGATCTTCTGGGCGGGCAACGTCATAAATGCCGGAGCGCTGGGCAGGAGCCTCCACCGCATCCACGCCTCCTGGGTGACCGCCTGCCCCACTTGCGGGATAGACATCACCCAGGTTGGCTGGACGGCGCCGCGGTGCCCGCACGATGACTCGGCGGTGGCCGGTGTTGCGGTGCGGGAGGTGCACGAGGATGTACGCAGCCTGGCAGCCACCGAGTTGACGAAAGTGGACGCATGAGCGGCACGGACGTTCCCACGGAGACGGGCCCGGACATCCGCGTGGACAGGAAGCCGGAGCTTCTTGTCCTGCGGGCCTTGAAGCTCGGGGACCTGCTGGTTGCGGTGCCTGCCCTGAAGGCCCTTCGCCGCACGTTCCCCGGACACCGGCTGCGGTACGCGGCCCAGGGCTGGCTCTCGCAGGCCCTGGGGCTGGTCGGCGGCTACGAGCTGCTGCCCACCCACGGCCTGGACGAGCCGCTGGCCCTGGAAGCGGGCGTCGTTGACGTGGCAGTGAACCTGCACGGCAGCGGCCCGGAAAGCCAAGGGCGCATCGAAGCCCTCAAGGCGCGGCAGACCATCGGCCACCGCAGCGGGCACAGGGACGGGCCGCCCTGGCGTGCAGAACTGCATGAGCGGGAACGGTGGGTAAGGCTCCTGGAATGGCACGGGATCGACGCCGACCCCTTGGACGTGGGCTTGAACACACCGCATGTACCCAGCCCGGTTCCCGATGCGACGGTCCTTCATGTCGGCGCCGCCTACGGCAGCCGGCTCTGGCCCGCTGATCGCTTCGCTGCTGTTGCGGCAGCGCTGGATGCGGCAGGACACAACGTTGTCTTCACCGGGGGCAGCGGGGAACGGGACAGGGCGGTTGACGTCTGCCGGCGTGCGGGCCTCCCGGATGGAGCGGTGCTGGCCGGGCGGCTTGGACTGGGGGAGTTCGCTGCAACCATCGCTGCCGCGCGCCTGGTGATCTCAGCTGACACCGGCGCTGCACATCTCGCGTCGGCTTATGGCACGCCGTCGGTGGTGCTTTTTGGACCAGCCCCGCCCGAGATCTGGGGGCCCCCGCCAGGACCGCACGTTGTCCTGACCCGTGCGGAGCTGCGGCGGGGGGACACTTTTGCCGACCAGCCCGACCCTGCACTGCTGGGAGTCACTGTGCCGGATGTCCTCGCCGCGGTCGGCGGGCTGGGTCTGCTGTAGCGCTGGCGGGCACGTGAACCGGTCCTTTTGGGGCTCCTCCACGGGGCGGCAAAGTCCTAAGATGGGTTATGGGCGCTGACATTGAGATTGCGTTGGTTCTTGCAGTGGCGTTCCTCTGGATGATTGGAACGTTCGCGATCCTGTCCCGGATAGACCGCCCGGAACGGAAGGCCCGGCGTCAGGAGCGGAGAGCCAGGCGGTCAGGGAAACGGTGGGTCAGGTACCGCCCGGCTGTGCACGACTCCCGGCCGGAGGAACGGACCAGGCGCCACCGGCCCCGCAGGCTGCGGGTGCACTGACAGCGGACACCCAGGCGCGGGGCAGGCCGGCCGCCGCTCTCAGCGCACGATCACGATTGAGGCTGCCTCCCGATTCGCTGCCGCCGTGAAGGATGCGATGGCCCGGGCGATCTTCCGTCCGCCTTGTGATGACGGTTCGATCACGTTTGCGTAGTCCGCGTCCTCGCTGCAGATGAGCCGAAGGTCGATAAGGGCAGCACCGCGGGAAAAGGCGGCCCTGGCGATGGCATCGTTGAAGAGGCACAGTGCTGCCTCGATGACATTCCTGCCGGGCGCTGACGGGGGAGTGTCATAAATAGTGCATACCGCATACGGCAGGCCGGCCGCTTCGACCTGATTCACCATTTCCTCATAGTCCGCTGCAAATCCTTCCCGGGCTTTACCAAGCAACGCGAGCGCATCACCGACGGAGGGCGCACGCTCCTGCAGCAGTGGCGCATAGCCCAGGGCGTCGTTGCCGCCCGCACTTACCACCAGATGGGTTGCGTCGGACGGCAGTGCAGCCAGTTGCCGGGAAACGCCGGGGAGCACGTCGCCGTCGACCGCCAGGAGCGTGCACTGCCATCCCTGAAGTTCCTGCCTCAGCTGGGCGATGACGGCAGGCCCGCCACCGACATAGGCGCCGTTGTCAAAGATGGAATCGCCCAGCAGGACGATGTGGCCATTGCCGGCGACCGCCGTCGGACGTTCCTCCATGAGCTCATACTGCACCGTTCCCACCTGCCCTGCCATGGGCACGGCGGTGTGACCGGCACAATGCCCAAGCCTGCCCTGGGCCGGATGACAGTCCGGGTAGCGTGGAGGGAACCCCAATTATTCGAAGGAAACAACCATCAACAGGTCCGCCGCCACCACATCTGCCGTCCTGACCGGCCTCCTGCTGGCAGGCGCGCTCGCCGGCTGTGAAGCGGCAGCACGGGCAGGAAGCGAAATTGCCGAAGTCCTGGCAGGAAGTCCGGAAGCCGCTGTTGAACCTCCCGGAGGTCCTGGAGCCGATCCGGCTTACGAGGGGGATGCGGCCGCTGCTGCGCTCTCGCAGCTGGAAACGATTCCGGTGAAGGGCCGCGCACCGAGGACGGGATACACCCGGGAAGAGTTCGGTCCGGCGTGGGCCGACGTCGACCGAAACGGCTGCGACACCCGCAACGACATCCTCGCCCGCGACCTTGAAGCTGAGACGTTCAAGCCCGGAACGCACGACTGCGTGGTGGCCTCAGGCGTTCTGGCCGATAAGTACACCGGAACCACCATAAACTTCGTCCGTGGCGACGGGACCAGCTCCGCCGTCCAGATTGACCACCTCGTTCCGCTAAGCGACGCCTGGCAGAAGGGGGCCCGGCAGCTTGGAACGGAACAGCGGAAGCAGTTCGCCAACGACCCCCTGAACCTGATGGCGTCGGACGGCGGCACCAACGGTGCGAAGGGAGACAAGGATGCTGCCTCGTGGCTGCCGCCAAACAAGGCCTTCCGCTGTGAGTACGTAGTGCGTCAAACCGCCGTCAAGGCCAAGTACCAGCTGTGGGTCACCCAGGCCGAGCACGACGCCCTCGCCGGGATCCTGGCCGGCTGCCGCCACTGAGTCCTGCCCAAGCGGTGGGACGGACAGAAGAAAGCGTCAGAGCCGCTTCCTTGAAGGCAACCGGCATAGGCCATCAGAATCCAAGGGCGAAGTAGGCCAGCGGAGCCCCCACCAGCCCACATGCCACAGGTGCGCCGGCCAGGCAGAGGGCCGCGACCGCCCACGGCTTCCCGTCGCGTCTGCGGATCGCACCCACCGCGAAAATCTGGGAAGCCACCAGCAGCAACAAGGCGAGCACCGTCAGGGCCAGGCCCCAGTCGAAGGCGGTGCTCTGGAATATGGTGCAGGTCCACAGGCAAAAGTTGGCCCAGAGTAACCAGACCCCGCCAGCGACTCCCGACACTCCGATGAGCGCGGCTAAGAACGTGGCCCGGCCGGAAAATCCCTTCCCCATGCCGCCAATCATGAACGACAAAAAGCGGTTCGTGGTGAAGGCATGGCTGGAGACACAGAAACCCCGGATTCCTGGGATGGAATCCGGGGTTTTCCCTGTGTGCGCGGAGGGGGACTTGAACCCCCACCCCCTTTCGAGGACTAGCACCTCAAGCTAGCGCGTCTGCCATTCCGCCACCCGCGCAGGTGGTATTCGGTGAACGTTTCCGCCTTTCAGCGTTTCGCGTTTCTCCGAAGCAGCGAGAAAAACTCTAACACGAACTTTCGGGAAACATGGAATCGGCCCCAGTGGGTAGGCTGAGGGCAACGATTCAGCACCGTTCCAACCCGCCAATCCAGTGAGGAGCTTTCCATGCCTGACGTCCTGCCCGAGGATGAAGTTGTCCGGATCTGCCAGGAACTCATCCGGATAGACACGTCAAACTACGGTGACGGTTCGGGGCCGGGCGAGCGGGCTGCGGCTGAATACGCCGCGGGGCTGATTGAGGAAGTGGGCCTTGCGGCGGAAATCTTCGAGTCCGCACCGGGCCGCGCCAATGTGGTGACGCGCATGGCCGGTGAGGATCCCTCCGCCAGCGCCTTGGTGGTGCACGGCCACCTGGACGTCGTGCCTGCGCTGCGGGACCAGTGGTCCGTAGACCCGTTCGGAGCCGAACTGAAGGACGGGCTGATCTGGGGCCGCGGCGCCGTCGACATGAAGGACATGGACGCCATGATCCTCTCCGTCCTGCGCAGCTTTGCCAGGTCCGGCACAAAGCCGAAACGCGACATCATTTTCGCCTTCTTCGCGGATGAGGAAGCCGGCGGCGCCTACGGAGCCCGCTACGCCGTGGACAAGCGCCCGGAACTGTTCGAGGGCGCCACGGAAGCCATCTCCGAGGTGGGCGGCTTCTCGGCCACCATCGGCGGGCAGCGCACGTACCTGCTGCAGACAGCGGAGAAGGGCATCTCCTGGCTCCGCCTCGTGGCCCACGGCAGGGCGGGCCACGGCTCACAGATCAGCACCGACAACGCCGTAACGCGGCTCGCCGCAGCCGTAACGCGCATCGGCGAGTACAAGTGGCCCATCGAGCTCACCCCCACCACCCGGCAGTTCCTGGACGGTGTGACCGAACTCACCGGCGTTGAGTTCGATGCCGACAATCCGGACATCCTGCTGAGCCAGCTGGGCACGGTGGCCCGCTTTGTGGGCGCCACCTTGCAGAACACCACAAACCCCACCCTGCTCAAGGGCGGCTACAAGCACAACGTCATCCCCGAATCCGCCGAGGCCCTGATCGACTGCCGGACACTTCCGGGCCAGCAGGACCACGTCCTGGAGATCGTTCGCGACCTCGCGGGCGCCGGCGTTGACGTCAGTTACGTGCACAAGGACGTTTCCCTTGAGGTCCCTTTCGCCGGGAACCTGGTGGATTCCATGATCGATGCCCTGCACTCCGAAGACCCGGGCGCCAAGGTGCTGCCCTACACTCTCTCCGGCGGCACGGACAACAAGTCGCTGAGCCGGCTCGGCATCACAGGCTACGGCTTTGCGCCCCTGATGCTGCCGGATGACTTGGACTTCACCGGCATGTTCCACGGCGTGGACGAGCGCGTACCTGCCGACTCCCTCAAGTTCGGCGCCAGGGTGCTCAACACCCTCCTCACCAACTACTGAGCCAGGCTGCCATGACGCCGGAAGAGATCCTGCCGGAGGAGCTGCTGGAGCAGATCCGCGGCCGCGCCGCCGGGTATGACAGGGACAACGCCTTCTTCCATGAGGACCTTAAGGACCTCGCGGCGGCCGGCTACCTGAAGCTGTTCGTTCCAGGGTCCGACGGCGGGGCAGGGCTTGGCCTTGAGGCGGCGGCGCAGTGCCAGCGGAGGCTGGCAACGGCCGCCCCGGCCACCGCGCTGGCCGTCAACATGCACCTGGTGTGGACCGGCGTCGCGCATGTCCTCGGCGCCCGCGGCGACGGATCCCTGGACTTTGTGCGCAAGGAAGCGGCCAACGGCGAGATCTTCGCGTTCGGCAACTCGGAAGCCGGCAACGACTCGGTCCTGTTCGACTCCCGGACCACGGCCGCGCCGCTGCCGGACGGCGGCTACTCCTTCACGGGAACCAAGATCTTCACCAGCCTCTCACCGGCGTGGACGAGGCTGGGAATCTTCGGGAAGGACCCTTCCGGCCGGGACGGCGAGGGGGAGCTGGTCCACGGCTTCATCACGCGCCAAACGCCCGGCTACCGCATCCTCGACGACTGGGACGCGCTTGGGATGCGGGCCAGCCAGTCCTGCACCACCGTCCTGGACGGCGCCGGCGTTCCGCCGGAGCGCATCTTCCGCAGGATCCCCGTCGGCCCCAGCCGCGATCCCCTGGTTTTCGCGATCTTTGCCTGTTTCGAGACGCTGCTCGCCGCCGTCTACACCGGGCTGGGGGAGCGGGCCCTGGCCCTGGGCGTGGAGAACGTCAAGCGCCGCACCTCCTTCAAGAACGGCGGACGCAGCTACGCGCAGGACCCCGACATCCGCTGGAAGGTTGCCGAGGCGGCAATGGCCATGGATAACCTCTACCCGCAGCTGCGGGCCGTCGCAGCCGACGTGGATTCCCTGGTGGACCATGGCCAGCAGTGGTTCCCCAAGCTGGTGGGGTTGAAAGTGAACGCGACGGAAACGGCGCGGCGCGTAGTGGACCTGGCCATCCGCGTCAGCGGGGGATCCAGCTATTTCCGGGGATCGGAACTGGAGCGGCTCTACCGGGACGTCCTTGCCGGCATGTTCCATCCGTCCGATGACGAATCTGCCCACAACACCGTGGCCAACGCCTGGCTGGGTCCGCTGGAGGATTGACCTAAACGGTCCTTTGAACCTGCAGCACCCGGCGGCGCAGCCAAAAGCGCCGTCCTCCGCCCACGTACAGCTTGCTGCGCTCCAGCTCCCACTTGCCGTACTCGGAGTGTTCCACCAGGCGGCGCCGTGCCTCATGCAGGGAATCGACAGGGCTGACCGTCAGCACGAGGTACTCGTACTGCCTCAAATAGTCCCGTTCCCGCTGGACCGAACTGGTGAGAAATTGTTCCTTCATTTGCCCTCCATTCTCGTCCTTTTCCGGCTAACGTGAAGTCATGAGCATCGATCCGCGTGTCGCGCTTCAGTCCTTGACCACCGCTTTGGAAGAACACCTTATAGCAGCATCCAACCGCCGCGGAGACGGTGATCCCTCCGTGGAGGCGGCATTCTTTGCAGTTGCAGACGCCTTCGAAGTTTACGAAGACGCACTCTATGAGGCCTACAACGAGGTCACGCCGCTCCAGGTCTTTGATGACGAGGACGAAGAGGACGAGGAAAGCGACGTGGACGACGACGAGGACCTGGAAATCGTCCAGGAGTAGGACCGCGGACCTAGTGCGGGGCTGACACATCCTCCAGAGCCCGGGCAATTTCCGGCGGCAGCGGCGAGAGCTGGGCATCCACCAGTTCCTTCAGCTGGGCCGGCGTCCGCGGGCCCACAATGGCGGTTGCTACGCCGTGCTGCGACAGAAGCCAACTGAGGGCAACGTCCTGCGGAGTCCGGCCCAGGCCTTTGGCTGCCATGCAAACAGCTTCCACCGTCCGGGACGGCTGCTCCTCCAGGTACGGCTCAACGTACCCGGCTTCGGTTGCGGAGGCAGCCCTTGATCCGGAGGGGATGCTGCCGCGGTACTTGCCCGTGAGCACGCCGCGGCCAAGCGGCGCCCACGCCATCAGGCCCATGCCGGCGTCCTCGACGGCAGGGATCAGTTCGGCTTCCGGCCTGCGCTGCAGGAACGAATACTCCGCCTGCGCGGCGACAAGGGGGAAGCCGGCGATGGCTGCGGCCTTCGCCGCCTGCCAGCCGTTGAAGTTGGAGACCCCCACATACCGCGCACGGCCGGTACGGACAGCAAATTCCAAAGCTGACAGCGTCTCGTCCAACGGCACATTACGGTCCCAGGCCTGCGCGAACCAGATGTCCACATAGTCGGTGCCCAGCCTGGCGAGGCTCGCTTCCAGTCCGGTGAGCATCGAATTACGCGATGTGTCCACGCCGAGCCGGCCATCCGGCGTCGTCATTCCTGCTTTGGTGGAGATGGAAACCTCCGTCCGGGCCACGACGTCGCCCAGCATGGAGCCGATCATCGCCTCCGAGCGCCCGTCCGCGTAGGAGGCGGCGGTATCGACGTGCCGGCCGCCGGCATTAAGGAAGGTGCGCAGCAACTCAGAGGCGTCCTGTTCGTCCGTTTCGCCGGCCCAGGACATGGTGCCGAGGGAAAGGGCGGAAACCCGCAATCCACTGTTGCCGACGTAACGCTGCTGCATAGCAGCAAGCTTACGGGCAGAACCGGCGCTGCCCATGACGTAGGGTCTTAGCGTGAACTGGTTTGAGGCGGCCCTGCTGGGCCTAGTGCAGGGACTGACCGAATTCCTTCCGATTTCATCGAGCGCGCATCTGCGGATTGTGGGGCAGTTCCTGCCCAATGCCGAGGATCCCGGCGCTGCTTTCACCGCCATCACCCAGCTGGGCACCGAGACGGCGGTGCTCATCTATTTCTGGCGGGACATCGTCCGGATCGTCAAGGCATGGGCCGGTTCGCTTACCGGAAAAGTCTCCCGGCAGGACCCGGATGCCCGGATGGGCTGGCTTGTCATCCTGGGCAGCCTCCCCATCGTTATCCTGGGACTGCTGTTCCAGGACCAGATCGAATCGGTGCTCCGCAGCATGTGGATCGTCGCCACCATGCTGATTGTCTTCGGTTTGATCCTGGCGGTCGCCGACGCAGTAGGCAGGCAGGAACGCGACCTGACCCGGCTGACGTACAAGCACGGCATCCTCTACGGCTTCGCCCAGGCCATGGCGCTGATCCCCGGCGTGTCCCGGTCCGGCGGCACCATCACCGCCGGCCTCCTGATGGGGTACACCCGGGAAGCGGCCGCACGGTACTCCTTCCTGCTGGCCATTCCGGCGGTTTTTGGCAGCGGCCTCTTCCAGCTGTACAAGACGGTGTCCAAGGAAGGAATCACCGGCCCCTACGGCCTGCCGGAAACCGCGCTTGCCACCGTCATCGCCCTGGTGGTGGGCTACATCATCATCGGCTGGTTCCTGAAGTTCGTTTCCACCCGCAGCTACCGGCTGTTCGTCTGGTACCGGATCTTCCTGGGCCTGGCCCTGTACCTCCTGCTCGGTTTCAATGTCATCAGCGCCTAGCACTAGGCTTGGCGTGTGAAATCCTGGAAATCCCGCCCCGTTCCCGACGTGCCCGGAAGCATGGCCGCCCTCCGGCTGTTCGACACGGCGGCAGGCCGTGAAGTTGCCCTGGAGAATGAGGGACGCCCCTCGATGTACGTCTGCGGCATCACGCCGTACGACGCCACCCACATGGGCCACGCCGCCAGCTACGTGGCCTTTGACCTCCTGAACAGGGCCTGGCGGGACGCCGGCCACGAGGTTGACTACGTGCAGAACGTCACGGACGTGGACGATCCGCTCCTGGAACGCGCCACGGCCACCGGCGTTGACTGGCAGGAGCTCGCCGCCAGCCAGATTGAGCTTTTCCAGACGGACATGGAAGCCCTCAACGTGCTCGCTCCGGACCACTACGTGGGTGCAGTGGAATCCATCGGCCTGATAGTTCCGGAGGTGGAACGGCTGGTCAGCCTCGGGCTGGCCTACAAAGTGCAGGGCACCAACGGCGAGCCTGACGGGGACGTTTATTACGACGTCGAAGCGGCCGGAAAGCACTCCGTGGCACCGGACGCGTGGACCCTGGGATGCATCTCCGGGTTGGCGGAAAGCGAGATGCTTGAGCTGTTCGCGGAACGCGGCGGCGATCCCGGGCGGGCAGGAAAGCGGCAGGCACTTGATCCGCTGCTGTGGCGGGTGGCACGGGAAGGCGAGCCAAGCTGGCCCGGCGGCAGCCTGGGTGCGGGCCGGCCCGGCTGGCACATTGAGTGCACCGTGATCGCGCAAAAGTACCTGCCCTCGCCCTTCACCGTTCAGGGCGGCGGCTCGGACCTGATCTTCCCGCACCACGAGATGGGTGCCGGCCACGCGTATTCACTTGCCGGTGTTCCACTTGCCAGGCACTACGCCCATGCAGGCATGGTGGGCCTGGACGGCGAGAAGATGAGCAAATCCAAAGGAAACCTGGTCCTGGTGTCGAAACTTCGGGCAGCGGGGGAGGACCCTGCCGCCATCCGCCTTGGCATCCTTGCCCACCACTACCGCTCCGACTGGTCCTGGACGGATGAAGGGTTCCTGGAAGCCAAGGCCACCCTGGCCGCGTGGCGCCGGGCGCTGGGCCGCGCTCCCAAGGGGTCTGCCGTCCCGCTTGTTGCCGAGATGCGGGAGGCTCTGGCTGCGGACTTGAATGCCCCGGCTGCCGTCGCGGCCGTGTCCCGCTGGGCGGAGCAGGCAAACAACGACGCCGGCCCGGCAAGTCCCGTAGACCAGGCAATGGTCAAGGACGCGGTGGACGCCTTGCTTGGTGTGGTTCTCTAGGCTGCCCGTTCAGGGCCGGTCCTGGCCCCGCCGCTTGAGATAGCGCTCAAACTCGCGGGCAATCGACTCGCCGGTGGCCTCGGGCAGGTCCGCCGTGTCCTTTGCCTCCTCAAGCTGCCGGACATAGGCGGCGATTTCGGGATCTTCCGTGGCGAGTTCGTCCACACCCCGTTCCCAGGCGTCTGCCTCCTCTGCCAGCTCATGCGTGTCCAACGGCACCTGGAGCAGTTCCTCGATGCGGTTCAGGAGCGCCAGCTGGGCCTTCGGTGACGGCGCCTGGGCAACGTAGTGGGGGACCGCGGCCCAAAGCGAGACGGTGGGAATTCCTGCCAGCAGGGCGACCTCCGAGAGCACGCCGACGATTCCCACCGGGCCTTCATACTGCGAAGCCTCCAGGTTCATGCGCTCCCGCAGGGGGGCGTCGTCAGAAGAAGTGCTGACCGGAATGGGCCTGCTGTGCGGAACATCCGCCAGCAGCGCCCCGACCAGGACGACATAGTCAACGTTCAGCGCTTCAGCGTGCACCAGGAGTTCGGCCGTGTAGGCGCGCCACTTGTAGGACGGTTCAGTTCCCTGGACAAAAATGACGTCCACATTCGAATCCGGTGCGCTGGCCTTGTAGATCCTCGTGGAGGGCCACTTTATCTTGCGTTCACCGGCAGCATTCCGGCGCACGGTGGGCCGCGTGAACTGGAAGTCGTAATACTCGTCCGCGTCGATGGACGCCACCTTCTTGCCGCCCCACAGTTTGTTCAGGTAGCGCAACGAATCGCTTGCCGCTTCTCCGGCGTCGTTCCAGCCTTCAAAGGCGGCAAGCATCACTGTTATGCGCTGTCCGTCAGCGACCGGCTGCAGGAACCGCTCGGGTCCGGCACCTGGTTCGGCGGTGTCTCCCTCGAAGCTATTCATTTCTTCACCCTACGTCCAAGGACCGCAGCTGTGCATTGAATGAAGCGCCGCAAAATCCGCCGAAAGCAGGGTCGGTGGCGCGAACGAGCCTGATATTCGCCGAAGGCGTAGCCGTCAGCCTGCGTCCGGGCTGTCCCCGTAGACTGAGGACATGCGATTGCCAGCTGACAGTTCCCCGCTCAAAGCCGTCCTGTGGGACATGGACGGCACGATTGTTGACACGGAGCCGTACTGGATTGCTGCCGAACACGCACTGGTGGAAGCCCACGGCGGCACCTGGTCCCATGAACAGGCCATGCAGTTGGTCGGGCAGTCGCTGACCTTTTCCGCCGGCATCCTGCAGGAGGCCGGCGTGGACCTTGAAATACGCGAAATCATTGACACCCTGACCGGGGCCGTCGTGAGCAGCGTGCAACGCCAGGTGCCATGGCGGCCCGGTGCGCGCGAACTCCTCGAGGAGCTTCACCTCGCAGGGGTCCGCTGCGCCCTGGTCACCATGTCCGAGGGGCCGCTGGCCCGCCAGGTGGTTGCCAGCCTTCCACGGCCGTACTTTGAAGTCCTGGTCACCGGGGACACAGTGGCGCAGGGCAAGCCGCACCCCGAGGCGTACCTGACCGCCGTCGAATGGCTGCAGGACTCGGACCCGGAGCTGGCCATCCATCACTGCGTCGCGCTGGAGGACTCAGCCCCGGGTGTGGCGGCAGCCGTGGCGTCCGGCGTGGCAACCGTGGCTATTCCGCACATCGTCCCGCTTCCCGAGGATGATCGGTACACGCTCTGGGACTCACTGTCCGGCCGCTCCGTGACGGACCTTGAATCCCTGGTCCTGGCCGGCCCTGAGCTCTTGGGGTCCTCATCTGCGCCTGCCCGCTCGCCGGAGATCTCCGGTGGCTGAAACCAGTGCGCCGGTCCGGCGCGAGGGCATCCCGCTGGGCAGGATTGCCGGAGTTCCAGTGGTGCTCGCCTATTCGTGGTTCGTCATCGCCGCCTTCACCGTGATCGTGTACGGCCCTGTCCTGGGCCAGGAGAACCCCGCCCTTGGCGCCAGCGCATACATTGTGGCGTTCGCCTACGCCGTCCTGCTCCTCATCTCGGTATTGGTCCACGAGCTCGCCCACGCGCTGACAGCGAGAATCTACGGCTGGCCGACCCAGAAGATCGTGCTCAACCTCTGGGGCGGGCATACCCAGTTCGAGAGCTTTACCGCGACGCCGGGACGGTCAGTCCTGGTGGCCCTGGCCGGGCCCGCCGCGAATTTCGTCCTGGCCGCGGGCGCCTGGCTGGTGCTCGGCACCGTGACCCTGGGCAGCGTTGCCGAAATCCTGATCAACATTTTCATGTGGGCGAACTTCCTGATTGGCGTCTTCAACGTGCTCCCGGGACTTCCCCTTGACGGTGGACGGCTGGTCGAATCCGCCGTATGGAAGGCAACCGGTAGCCAGGCAAAAGGCACTGTGGCCGCCGGGTGGGGCGGCCGCATCATCGTCGTCGCCATCTGCTATTGGTTCGTTGCGCGGCCCCTGCTGGCCGGAAAGTCGCCCGACTTCAGCCTGCTGATGA
The DNA here is from genome assembly GCF_050573415.1 of Paenarthrobacter sp. NEAU-H11. Lineage (NCBI taxonomy): Bacteria > Bacillati > Actinomycetota > Actinomycetes > Micrococcales > Micrococcaceae > Paenarthrobacter > Paenarthrobacter sp. NEAU-H11. The sequence goes on from NZ_JBNZGA010000005.1 coordinate 119,984, forward strand.
TCACGGTCCTGGTGGCCAGCTTCCTCTGGGTGGGTGCCTCGGCGTCCATCCAGCAGGGAACCCTCCGGGGACGGCTCCACCTTGTCAGCGCCGCAGGGCTGTCGACGCCGGCTACCGGGCTGCCTGCCACGGCAACGGTGGAGGAAGCCCTCCGGCACGAGGGTGCCGGTGCCCTGTCACTGGTGGTTTGCGGGCCGGACGGCCGGCCGGAGGGAGTGGTGGATGCCGCCGCCCTGTCCTCTGTCCCTGCGCACGCTGCGGCTTCCACCCCCATCACGGCTGTTTCCTTCGCCCTCGCACCGGGGGCTTACGTTCCCGAATGGTCGAAAGGACAGGAGCTGCTCCAGTTCCTCTCCCAGCTCGATGGGCGGCACTACGCCGTGGTGGACCACAACGGCAAGGTCACCGGGCTTCTTTCCCAGGACGCGGTCCTGGCCGCCGTTACTGGAAAACCCCGGCGGCCCGATACACGCCGGCAGGGCCAAAACCGGTAGAGTTACCTGCCGGCCGGTGCATCGCCGCCGCAGAAGCCGGATTGTCTGCAACGGGACATCCAGGCGCCATGTTTTACAGGAGCGAGGAAATTCATGAGCAGCGAAACTGCCGTCAACGAGGCCACAGCAGCTTCCGGTCAAGCCGGTGATGCTGCCGGCGTCTCGCAGCCCGTCGGCGCTGCCCGCCGGCGTGGTCCTTTCCGCGAAGGTGAGCGCGTCCAGTTGACCGACGAGCGCGGGCGCATGAATACCATCACCCTTGAGAGTGGCGGAGCATTCCACACGCACCGCGGCTTCCTGAACCACGATGACATCATCGGCAAGGCGGACGGGTCTGTGGTTGTCAACAACGTCGGCCAGCAGTACCAGACCCTGCGCCCCCTGCTCTCCGACTTCGTCCTGTCCATGCCGCGCGGGGCGGCAGTGGTGTACCCCAAGGACGCCGGGCAGATCGTGACGATGGCTGATATCTTCCCCGGTGCGCGCGTCGTGGAAGCGGGCGTGGGCTCCGGGGCCCTGTCGATTTCCCTGCTCCGGGCAGTAGGCGACCAGGGCTACCTCCACTCTTTCGAGCGCCGCGAGGAGTTCGCCGACATTGCCCGCGGCAACGTGGAGACGATTTTCGGCGGGCCGCACCCGGCCTGGCAAATCTCCCTGGGCGACTTCCAGGACGAGGTGGTCCGGAGCGAAGCGCCGGGCTCCGTGGACCGCGTGGTCCTGGACATGCTGGCTCCGTGGGAATGCCTGGACGCCGTGGCAACCGTCCTGGCACCCGGCGGTGTCTGGATCAACTACGTGGCCACGGTGACCCAGCTTTCCCGCACCGCCGAAGCCATTCGTGCAGACGGCCGCTTTACTGAACCGGATGCCTGGGAATCCCTGGTCCGGGGCTGGCACCTCGAAGGACTGGCCGTCCGGCCGGACCACCGCATGGTGGCGCATACCGGGTTCCTGCTGGTCACCCGGCGCCTGGCCGACGGCGTTACCGGCATCTCCGTGAAGCGCCGCCCCTCCAAAACCGACTTCAATGAAGAGGACGTCAACGCCTGGACCCCCGGCGCGGTCGGGGAACGGCAGGTCTCCGACAAGAAGCTCCGGCGCGCAGCGCGGGACGCCATCGCCGGAACGAACGTCAAGGACGAGCCAGAGGTCACGAAGTAGTCCACATTTCGGGAGTCGCCATCCCTACCTGCCGTGTTGGGGCTAATGTCTTAATAGAAGCGCAGGAAGGGGCTGATACATCATGGAGACGCCAAACCAGGACTCCGGACGTACACCGGCAGAGCAGTCTGCCGCCAATGACCTCTCGGTTGCCGACCGCCAGGTCAACATCCTCCGGGACAAGCTGAGGCACATTGACCGCCAGCTGGCTGCGGCGACGCAAAACAACACCAAGCTGGTCAGCATGCTTGAAACCGCGAAGGCCGAGATCCTTCGGCTGAAAAATGCGCTGGACCAGGAGGGGCAGCCGCCCTACAGCTTCGGTACCATCCTGCAGTTGAACCCCAAGCGCCAGCCCTCACCCGGCAACAGCGGACAGGCTGCAACCGAGGAATCGGTGGACATCTTCAACGCGGGACGGAAGATGCGAGTGGGCATCAGCCCCCTGGTGAACATCAACCAGCTGGCCGTTGGGCAGGAGGTCCTGCTCAACGAGGCCCTCCTTGTGGTCGCCGGGCTGGGGTACGAGCGGGCCGGTGAACTCGCCACCCTGAAGGAAATGCTCGGTGCCGACCGCGCACTCGTGGTGGGGCGTGCCGATGAAGAGCGGGTTGTGCGGCTTTCCGGAGCGCTCCTTGCCGAAAAGCTGCGGGTGGGCGATGCCCTGTCGGTTGACTCCAGGACCGGATACGCCCTCGAAAAGGTGCCCCGCTCCGAGGTGGAGAACCTCGTGCTGGAGGAAGTCCCTGACATCACCTACGAGGACATTGGCGGCCTTGGGCCCCAAATCGAGCAGATCCGTGACGCCGTCGAACTGCCGTTCCTCCACCCTGACCTCTACCGGGAACACGGCCTCAAAGCTCCCAAGGGCATCCTGCTGTACGGCCCTCCCGGCTGCGGCAAGACCCTCATCGCCAAGGCGGTGGCCAATTCCCTTGCCGCCCGCGCCGCCGAGCGTTCGGGCAATGTGGACCTGAAAAGCTATTTCCTGAACATCAAGGGGCCGGAACTCCTGGACAAGTACGTCGGTGAGACCGAGCGCCACATCCGGCTGATCTTCTCCAGGGCACGCGAAAAGGCCTCCGATGGCAGCCCGGTCGTGGTGTTTTTCGATGAGATGGATTCCCTCTTCCGCACGCGCGGCACAGGGATTTCGTCCGACGTCGAAACAACCATCGTGCCGCAGCTGCTCAGCGAGATTGACGGCGTGGAGCGGCTGGACAACGTGATCGTCATTGGCGCGTCAAACCGTGAGGACATGATCGATCCGGCAATCCTCCGTCCGGGCCGGCTTGACGTTAAGGTCAAAATCAACCGTCCGGATGCGGAGGCTGCTGCGGACATTTTCAACAAGTACATCACTCCGGACCTGCCGTTCCACGAATCCGATCTCGCTGAGCACGACGGCGATGTCCAGGCGACGGTGGATGCGATGGTCCAGCGCACTGTCGAAGCTATGTACTCCACCGACAAGTCCAACGAGTTCCTTGAGGTCACCTACGCCAACGGGGACACGGAAATGCTCTACTTCAAGGACTTCAACTCCGGTGCCGTGGTGCAAAACGTTGTGGACCGGGCGAAGAAGTATGCCATCAAGGACCTTCTCATCACGCAGCAGAAGGGTCTGAGGATCGAGCACCTGCTGCGCGCCGTCGTGGACGAATTCCGCGAGCACGAGGACATGCCCAACACCACCAATCCGGATGACTGGGCACGGATCTCGGGCAAGAAGGGCGAACGGATCACATACATCCGGACCATCGTCCAGGGCAAGGCGGGCCAGGAGCCAGGCAAGTCGATCGAAACCATGCCGACCACAGGGCAGTATCTATGACCGCTGCACGGGAACCCGCGGCCGGGGGGACTCTGCCGGCCGGCGGGGCCATGCGGGTGATGGGGGCGGAAACGGAGTATGGCATCCATGCCCCCTCCGCCCCTACTGCCAATGCCACCATGATGAGTGCCAGGGTGGTCCAGGCCTATGCGCAGGTAACCCGGCAGCGCGCCGCCGGCGGAGCGGAAACCCGCTGGGACTATACGGATGAGGAGCCGCTGCATGACGCCCGCGGCTGGACAGTGGACCGACGCTCAGCCCATCCGAGCCAGCTCACCGACCAGCCGCCGGTGCTGGATGCGGAAACGGTGGCACTGGCGTACGGGCGGGAGGAGCTGGAGCTCGACGGGCAGGACGAGTCCGGAACACTGCTGATGAACATGGTCCTCGGCAATGGCGCGCGGCTGTACGTCGACCATGCCCATCCCGAGTACTCCAGCCCGGAGGTGACCAACCCGCGGGACGCCGTGAAGTGGGACGCCGCCGGAGACCTTGTTGCGCTGGCCACCGTTCGCCGGCTGGCCGCAGATCCGGACCTTCCGCCGGTCAACCTGTACAAGAACAACACGGACAATAAATCGGTGTCCTACGGCTCGCACGAGAACTACCTCATGCCGCGTTCCGTTCCCTTCGGCGACATCGTGCGGGGCCTGACGCCCTTTTTCGTCAGCCGCCAGGTCCTGTGCGGATCCGGCCGGGTGGGCATCGGCCAGGACGCCTCCACCCCGGGTTTCCAGATCAGCCAGCGGGCCGACTTCTTCGAAGCGGAAGTGGGACTGGAGACCACTATCCGCCGGCCCATTATCAATACCCGGGACGAGCCGCACGCAACAGCGGACAAGTACCGGCGCCTGCATGTCATCATCGGCGACGCAAACCTCAGCCAGGTTTCCAATTACCTGAAGTTCGGAACCACGTCGATGGTCCTCAGCCTCATTGAGGCAGGGCTGGCGCCCAAGATCGAGGTGTACGAGCCGGTTTCTGCACTCCAGGCGGTAAGCCACGATACTTCGCTCACCGCAAAACTGCGGCTGCTGGACGGCAGGCGGGTCACCGCCCTTGACCTCCAGTGGATCTACCACGAGGCCGCGGCCAAGCTGGCGCAGGATACGGGGGTTGGCGACGCCGTGGACGGGGACGGCCACACGCATGACGTCCTGGAGCGTTGGGCCACCGTCCTGACCCAGCTCGACAATGACCGGGCCGCCGCAGCTTCCTCGGTGGAGTGGCTTGCCAAACTGTCGCTGCTCGACGGCTACCGTGAACGCGACGGACTTGAGTGGAACGACGCCAGGCTCGGCCTCGTCGACCTTCAGTGGGCTGATATCAGGCCCGAAAAGGGACTCTATTACCGGTTCCTCGCCAGGGACAGGATGCAAAGAATCCTTGAAGATGACGCCATCGTCTCCGCCGTCACTGAACCACCGGCCGATACCCGGGCATACTTTCGGGGCAAGTGCATCAGCAGCTTCGGCAAGGACGTCGTAGGTGCCAGTTGGGACTCCGTCATCTTCGATGTTCCGGGATACGGCCGGCTGCAGCGCGTGCCCACCAGGGAACCGCTTCGGGGAACCAAAGCCCTGACCGGAGCGTTGTTTGATCGCTACCGGGACGCAGGCCCGTTCCTCGCGGAGCTTCTGGGACATAACGCTCCGCCTGCGGCGTAAACCGCCCCGGTTGGCCCACACCGTGGCAGGATGGGCATATCGGAGGATCCGCCGGATCCGAAGACAGACATAAGGAGGGGTAGCAATGGCAGGCCAGGAGCAACAGCAGCCGCAGTCACGCGACAGCCAGGTCGAAGAGGACATTCCCGAGTCGCCGCCCACGCCGCCTGAGGCGCAGGCATCGGCATCAACGGAAGGCGTGGACGACCTCCTCGACGAGATCGACGGCGTCCTCGAATCCAACGCCGAAGAATTCGTACGGGCATTCGTCCAAAAGGGCGGTCAGTAACCCGGACCCGGAGGCTGGCGGAAGCCGCGGACGGCCGAATCTGTACCGACGTTGAAGTACCACGTTCAAGGAGTGCATGAGTGCAGGAATCAACCGCCAACCAGGTAGCCGCCAACGCCACGTCATCGTTCACCGAACACCTGCAGCGGGACCGGCCAGAGCTTCTGCCTTACAACCGGTCCCTCCAGGCGGGCGCGGCCGCCGCCCCGTTGCAGGTTCCGCACGCCACCACGATCGTTGCGATGAGCTACGACGGCGGCGTGCTGATGGCGGGGGACCGGCGGGCCACCATGGGCAACGTCATAGCGAGCCGGCACATCGAAAAAGTCTTTCCGGCCGACCGCTACTCCGTCCTGGGGATCGCGGGGACTGCCGGCATTGCGATTGACCTCACCAGGTTGTTCCAGGTGGAACTCGAGCACTACGAGAAGATCGAGGGCACGCTCCTCAGCCTGGAAGGCAAGGCCAACCGGCTTGGCGCCATGATCAGGGGAAACCTGCCCCTGGCGCTGCAGGGACTGGCAGTGGTGCCACTCTTCGCCGGGTTCGACACCAGCGCCGGTGTCGGCAGGCTGTTCTCCTACGATGTCACCGGGGGCCGGTACGAGGAACACGAGCATCATACGGTGGGATCCGGCGCTGTCTTCGCACGCGGTGCTTTGAAGAAGCTCTGGCGGCCAAACCTTACGGCAGCGGAAGCTACCGCCGTCGCGGTCGAAGCCCTGTACGATGCCGCCGACGACGACTCAGCCACCGGCGGTCCTGACACCGTGAGGCAACTCTGGCCTGTCATCTACACGGTGGATAGCTCGGGTGCGCGGCGGGTTCCGGACAGCGAACTGGCAGCTGCCGCGAGGAATGTCATCGAAGCCCGCACCATCGCTGGACGGGAGGCCTGAGATGACACAGCAGTTCTATGTATCACCCGAGCAGCTCATGAAGGACCGTGCCGACTTTGCACGGAAGGGCATCGCCCGCGGCAGGTCCGTCGTCGTCGTCAGCTGCGAGGACGGCATTGCACTCGTTGCCGAAAACCCCTCGCCGTCGCTTCACAAAATCGGTGAGATCTACGACAAAATCGCGTTCGCCGCCGTCGGCAAGTACAACGAGTTCGAAAGCCTCCGCCAGGCCGGGGTCCGCTACGCCGATGTGCGCGGGTACTCCTATGACCGGGAGGACGTGACGGCCAGGGGACTGGCCAGTGTCTACGCGCAGAGCCTTGGTGCGGTGTTCACCGCTGAACAGAAGCCGTTCGAGGTGGAGCTTGCAGTGGCCGAGGTTGGCCCCACACAGGCGGAGGACCACCTCTACCGGCTGACGTTTGACGGCTCCATTGCCGATGAGCACTCCTTTGTTGTGATGGGCGGCCAGGCAGACAAGGTCTCAGCCGTGATTGGCCAGGGCTGGCGCAGCTCGCTGAGCTTCGCAGAGGCTGTGCGGCTGGCAATGGCGGGACTGGTTCCGCCCGCGGAGGGAGAGGAACCGGCGAAGGCACTGCCGGCTGGAGCGCTGGAGGTGGCAGTCCTGGACCGGCAGTCAGAAAGCAGCCGCGGATCAAGGCGTGCCTTCCGCCGGCTTACTGACGCAGATATCACTGCAATGCTGGCCTAGGAGGACAGGACAGATGGACAAGAGAATTTTCGGCATCGAAACCGAATTCGGCATCTCATATTCGAGCCCCGACTCGAGGCCTCTCGCTCCCGAGGAGGTGGCCCGGTACCTTTTCCGGAAAGTTGTCAGCTGGGGGCGCTCCTCCAACGTCTTCCTGACCAATGGCTCCCGGCTCTACCTTGACGTGGGGTCCCACCCGGAATATGCCACCGCCGAATGCGATGACTTGGCGCAGCTCATTGCCCATGACAGGGCCGGGGAACTGATCCTTGATGACCTCGTGGACGAGGCACAGGCCCGCCTTGCGGCCGAAGGGTTCAACGGAACGGTCTACCTGTTCAAGAACAACACTGACTCCGCCGGAAACTCCTACGGCAGCCACGAAAACTACCTCATTCCCCGCCGCGGCGAATTCTCGCGGCTGGCAGAAATCCTGATCCCGTTCCTGGTCACCCGCCAGCTGATCGCCGGTGCCGGCAAGATCCTCAAGACACCGCACGGGGCAACGTACGCCTTTTCGCAGCGGGCCGACCATATTTGGGAGGGCGTATCCTCCGCCACCACCAGGTCCCGCCCCATCATCAACACCCGCGACGAGCCGCATGCGGATGCGGAATTCTACCGGCGCCTCCATGTCATCGTGGGCGACTCAAACATGTCTGAAGCCACGGCCATGATGAAGATCGGCACCGTGGACCTCGTGCTGCGCATGATCGAGGCCGGGGTGATCATGCGGGACATGCGGATGGAAAACCCGATCCGCAGCATCCGTGAGATCTCCCACGACCTCAGCGGCCGCGCACTGGTCCGGCTGGCGAACGGACGCCAGCTGACGGCACTGGAAATCCAGCAGGAGTACCTGACGAAGGTCACGGCGTTCGTGAAAGAGCATGGCGCCCACAACCCCCACGTCCCCTTGATCCTGGACCTTTGGGAGCGCACGCTCAAGGCCATCGAAAGCGGCGACTTCCGCAGCATCGACACCGAAATCGACTGGGCCATCAAGAAGAAGCTCATGGACAACTACCGTGAACGCCACGGGCTGGGCCTGGACGCCCCGCGGATTGCCCAGCTGGATCTCACGTACCATGACATCTCGCGCAGCCGCGGTCTCTACTACCTGCTTCAGTCACGCGGGGCAGTCCGCCGCATCGTGGAAGATACGGTCATCAAGGACGCCGTTGACGTTCCGCCGCAGACAACCCGGGCAAAGCTGCGCGGGGATTTCGTGCGCCGCGCCCAGGAGCTGGGCAGGGACTACACGGTTGACTGGGTGCACCTCAAGCTGAATGACCGTGCGCACCAGACCATCCTGTGCAAGGATCCGTTCCGCAGCGTCGACGAGCGTGTGGATGCGCTCCTTGACTCTATGGGCTGACACCCAGCTTCAGGGGCTATTCTGGATAGGGCCCTTTATCCGGGCCCTGCGCGATGCCGGCCGTTGCCATGCGGAACATCGCATCCATCCTGCCCCGACGAAAGTTTTATACGTGCGCCGACTACTAGCAATCCTTCTTCCCGGCCTGCTGTTGCTGACCGCCTGCGGCGGTTCAACCGCAGAGCCGGAACCCACCAGCGTATCCGCCGGTGAGACTGCCAAGTTCGACTCCCTCAAACTGACCGACAACGGGGACAAGAAAGCCCCCGGTGTTGAATTCACCAAGCCGTTGGAAGTGGCAGAACCCACCATCAAGGTGGTCACCGAGGGCAGCGGCGAAACGGTTAAAGCCAACCAGGTCGCCAACATTTCCATCCTGGCCCTAAACGGTACCGACGGCACGACGCTCGAGGACACATTCCCGGGTGAACCGGAACCGCTTGAGCTGAACGAGGAGCTGAAGACCGGCAGCGAGGTCATCTACAACGCGTTCGTCGGATCGAAAGTAGGCTCCAGCCTGGCACTGGCTGTGCCCGGCCAGGCCGCGTCAGCCGGAGCCGAAGCCCAGCCCACCCAGCTGCTGGTCATCAAGGTGCTGTCCGCTGAGGATGTAGCGCCGGTCCTGGAAAAGCCCGAGGGCGAGACCGTGACCCCGCCGGCAGGATTGCCCACAGTCACCGAAAAAGACGGCATCCCCGAAATCAACGTCGAAGGCGTAGCCGCCCCCACGGCCCTGGTGTCGCAGGACCTCATCAAGGGCAAGGGCCCCACAGTCAAGGAATCCGACACCCTCACCGTCAACTACGTTGGCGTGACCCTCGTTGGCGGCACCAAGTTCGATTCGAGTTTCGACCGCGGCGAACCCGCAAGCTTCCCGCTCACCGGCGTCATCAAGGGCTGGACCCAGGGCCTTGCCGGCAAGACGGTTGGTTCCCGCGTCCTCCTGGTCATCCCCAAGGACCTTGCCTACGGCGACGCCGGACAGGGCGAGGCCAAGGGGGACCTCGTCTTCGTAGTGGACATCCTCGGGGCGAAGTAGCAACACTTACAGTCGGGCCGCTGCCCCACCGCGGCATCGATCAGCAGCACCACACGTGCGCAGCAGAACACGAGCAGCACAGACCTAAAGGAGTAACCATGTCATTTGGCCAGCGTGATTTCGACCGCCAGAAGCCCGAGATCGACTTCCCCGAGGGCGATGTTCCCACGGAACTGGTGATCACCGACCTCATTGAGGGCGACGGGCGGGAAGCCAAAGCGGGCGACACCGTATCCACCCACTACGTGGGCGTTGCCTGGTCAACAGGCGAAGAGTTCGACGCATCCTGGGGCCGCGGCGCACCGCTAGACTTCCGCGTGGGCGTCGGCCAGGTCATCCAGGGCTGGGACCAGGGCCTGCTCGGCATGAAGGTGGGCGGCCGCCGCCGCCTGGAGATCCCCTCCGAGCTGGCGTACGGCTCACGCGGCGCCGGCGGAGCCATCGCTCCGAACGAAGCCCTGATCTTCGTAGTGGACCTCGTAGGCGTGCGCTGACGGAGATCAGCCCCTCAACGGTATCCATCACCGCCAGGAGCGCGGCAGGCCCGGGACTTTGAACACCCGGGCCTGCCGCGCTTTCTGCGTTCCGGCGCGGACTTTAGTAACGTAGCCAGGGTGTCCGTATCCCGTACTGAACGTCTCCTCAACCTGCTCATCGCGCTCCTGAACACCCGGTATGGCCTGCGCCGCAGTGAGCTGCGGGAGAAGGTCTACCACGACCAGTCAGGAAACGACGTTGCCTTCGGGCGGATGTTCGAACGGGACAAAAACGACCTCCGCCAGTTCGGCTTCGATGTGGAAACACTGACGGACACGGGGTGGAGCGAGGACGACCCTGCAACCACCCGCTACCGGATCGGCAAGGAATCGAACCGCCTTCCTGATGTCCAGCTGGGGCCGGAGGAATGGACCGTACTCCTCCTGGCCTCGCAGTTGTGGGAACGCGCCGCCCTGGGCACGTCCGCCCAAAGCGCGCTCCGGAAGCTCAAGGCTTCCGGCCGGATGGCCGACGTCGGCCTGCCCGCCGGCGTCCAGCCACGGATCAAACCCGCCGGACAGGCCTTCGATGACCTGGTCGCCGCAATGCACTCCCGGCACCCCGTCACCTTCACGTACCTCGCGGGCACCACCGGCAAGGAGGAACTGCGGACAGTGGAACCATGGGGCCTGGGCAGCCGCTTTGGCCAGTGGTACCTGATGGGCCACGACCGGGTGCGGAATGCCACCCGGCACTTCCGGCTCTCCCGCATTACCAGTGCGGTGACAACCCTGGACAAAGAGCTCTTTACGCCGCCCGCGGACTTCAATGTACGGCAGGAACTGGCCCGCCTCCCGGAGCTTCCGCTGCGCCCTGCCATCGTGGACGTCAGGGAAGGACGCCTGCTGGCCCTGCGCCGGCGGAGCTCTGACGCAGGCAACGCGGCCGGGCGGCCGGCCGCCGGCTATGAGCGGTTGGCCCTGCAATTCAGGGACCCCGAGAGCCTGGCCGAGGAACTGGCCTCATACGGGCCGGATGCGCGCGCGGTGTCCCCCTCCGAGCTCGTCAAAGCCGTCCGCCGCAGGCTGCGTGCCGCTGCGGACTTCAGCGCGGCTCCTGTGCCCTCATACCGCTTCGGCGAGGCCCGTGCCCGGAGTGTCCGCAAACGCACTTCCGAGGACCAGCTCAAGCGGATGCTCCAACTGGTGCCCTTCCTGGTGCACAACCAGGGCCTGCACATCCAGGACGTCGCCGATCAGTTCGGCGTCAGCAGGAAGGAGCTGGAGGACGACCTGCAGATTCTGATCTGCTCCGGGCTGCCCGAGGGATATCCCGATGATCTTTTGGACATCCAGTGGGACGACGACCACGTGTACATCACCCAGGACCTGGACCTGACGAAACCGGTCCGTTTCACCGTGGAGGAGGCCTGCGCCCTCCTGACCGGGCTGGAGACGCTGAACGGGCTGCCGGAAGTAGCCGAGGGCGGCGCCCTGGAATCGGTGACGCTAAAACTCCTGGCAGCAGCCGGCGAAGAAGGGCTCAGGGCGGCCTCCCTTGCCGGGCCCGAAGTCGCACCCGCGGATGCCGCCACTCACGCCGCCGTGCGGCAGGCGATCGAGTCACGCTCACAGCTGCGCCTGGCGTACCTGTCGCCCCAGCGGGACGCCGTGTCCGAACGCGATGTGGACCCCCTCCGGCTCTACTCCCTGGACAACACCTGGTACTTCGAGGCCTACTGCCACCTGGTCCGCGGGCTGCGGAATTTCCGCCTGGACCGGGTCCAGGAGCTGCACCCGAACGGTGCTCCCGTTTCCGCCGACATCACGCCGGCCGAAGGGGCGCCTGCAAAGCTTTTCACCGCCAACGACGACGACACCACCGTCACCGTCCAGCTCACCCGGCAGGGGAGGGGACTGGCAGATGACTACTACGCGGAACGCACGGCGGAACTGCCCGACGGCGGCCTGGTGGCGGACATCCGCTTCAGCAACACCGCATGGTTGCCGATGTTCGTGGCCCAGCACGGGGGTGCTGCCCGTATTCTTGCCCCCGAGGAGCTGGCGGAAGCTGCCCGCACCTGGCTGGCGGCATCGCTGGCCATGTATGGCGACTAGACTTCTCAGCATGCCTTGGTGGTCCTGGATCCTGATATGGGTGGCGCTCGTTGCGCTCTCGCTGCTCTTCTATGTCCTGCTGGGCATCCGGTTGTTCCGCCAGTTCATTGCAACCGTCAAGGACCTGGGGGCGGCCGGTGAAAAACTGGGGCAGCTGGGCCCCATGGAAACATCCCCGGCCTCCACAGCGCCGGCGACGCCCCACCCGGGATCCGCGGTTTTTGCCTCGCCGACTGTCATGAGACATGATTACGAGGCATCCAAGTCGTCCCGACAGGAAGAACGCCGTCTTCGGCGGGTGCAGCGCAAGATCGACCGGGGCCAGCCGCAGGCACTCGGCGATCTGGACTTCACCTCGAAGTAAAATTGTATTGAAACGAAAGGATTTCCCGTGGGAAGACTCTTTGATGGCCCCTGGCCCATCGTAATTATCATCGTTGTTGCATTGCTCCTTTTTGCCGCGCCTAAACTTCCGGCCATGGCGCGCAGCCTTGGCCAGTCCATGCGGATCATCAAGTCCGAAGTCAAGGAAATGAAGAACGACGGCAAGACCGAATCCACTGACGCCTCAGGTCCGGTGGAAGGCACCATCGTCAACCACCCGAAGGCGAAGCCCGGTGAGCCGACAGACGGCACTGACGTTCCGCCGTCGAACCGCGCCTGACCCCCAGTGGCACTGTCGCGGGCCCGTAAAGCCAACCCCGAGGGGCGGATGGCTCTTTGGGACCACCTCAAAGAGCTCAAGAACCGGCTGATCAAGTCGGCGATCGGCGTCGTCATTGGCGGCATCGGGGGCTGGATACTTTACGATCCGTTGCTGAAGGCCCTGGCCGAGCCGGTCAACCGCATCTCCGAGCAGACCGGCGGGCTCTCGGCCATAAACTTCGGAAGCATTGCATCTCCGTTCGATTTCAAGCTGCAAATGTCACTCCTCATCGGCGTGGTCATTTCCAGCCCCATCTGGATCTACCAGCTCTGGGCGTTTATCACTCCCGGCCTGACTTCCAAGGAACGCCGGTACACGCTGGGGTACATGGCGGCGGCAGTCCCGTTGTTCCTGGCCGGTATCTGGGCCGGCTGGCTTGTTGTGCCGCAGGTGGTCCACGCGCTGACGCAGTTCACCCCGGAAGGGTCCTCCAGCGTCATCGATGCCCGCACATACATCGAGTTCGTGACCCGCATGGTGCTGGTCCTGGGCGTGGCTTTCCTGGTTCCCGTGGTGCTGGTGGGCATCAACATGGCGGGCATCATCTCCGGCAGTACCATCCTCAAGGCCTGGCGCATCACAGTGTTCCTCGTGTTCGTCCTCGCTGCCATTGCTGCTCCCGGAGCAGATGCCATCTCGATGTTCATGCTGGCCGGCCCACTGCTGGTGCTTTTCTTTGCCGCGATCGGCATCTGCCTGATGAACGACAAGCGCCGCGAACGCAGGACAGCCAAACGGGCAGCTGAAACCGAGGCCACAGCGGACATCGCCACCCCCGGCAGTGAGCTCAAGAACCTCTGAGCCCCGTTAGGCTTGGGGTATGTCCTCCAACACCGGGCCTTCTTCCATTGGACCGTTCCCTGCCGGGCCCACCGACACTGAAGAGCTCTCTCCTGCCGAGCGGTACCGTGCCAGCGCCGAGCGCAGGGCCGAAGCGGCGACATACCTCGGAGCCTTCGTCCGTACCCTGGACTTCGAACTGGACGACTTCCAGCGGCAGTCATGCCGCTCCCTCCAGGGGGGCAGGGGAGTGCTGGTGGCGGCCCCCACAGGCGCCGGCAAGACCATCGTCGGTGAATTCGCCATCTACCTGGCGCTTCAGCGGGGCCTGAAGGCGTTTTACACAACCCCCATCAAGGCTTTGAGCAACCAGAAGTTCACCGAACTTTCTGAAAAATACGGCGCCCGGAATGTTGGCCTCCTCACCGGCGACACCAGCATCAACGGTGACGCCCCCGTCGTCGTCATGACCACGGAAGTCCTGCGGAACATGCTGTACGCGGATTCGGCAACATTGGACGACCTCGGCTATGTGGTGATGGACGAGGTGCATTACCTGGCCGACAGGTTCCGGGGTGCCGTCTGGGAGGAAGTGATCATCCATCTCCCCAGCGAGGTGCAGGTGGTCTCACTCAGCGCCACCGTCTCGAACGCCGAGGAGTTCGGAGCCTGGCTGGACACCGTCCGCGGTGATACTGACATCATCGTCTCCGAGCACCGGCCGGTACCTCTCTGGCAGCACGTGATGGTTGGCCGCCAGATCATGGACTTGTTCGCCGGAGAAACCAGCTTCGACGAAATTGCGCCGCCGGTGGACCAGGGGGAGACGCAGCCGGTTTCGTCGAAGGACAGCGCAAAGGGCCGCGGCGTCGACGTCAATCCCGACCTCCTCAAGGTAGCGCGCAGCGAAATCCAGCAGAGTTTCCGCAGCCGCCAGGGCGGGCCCGGCGGACGCGGCCAGCGCGGGCGGCGCGGCAACGACCGTCCCGGCCGCGGCGACGAACGTGGCGTTCGCCCCGCCAGCCGCCCCCAGGTCATCGCAAGCCTGGACCGCATGGACCTGCTCCCTGCCATTACCTTCATTTTCTCAAGGGCCGGCTGTGACGCTGCCGTGGCACAGTGCGTCGGCTCCGGGCTGTGGCTCACCACGGAGAAAGAACAGCGGATCATCGCCCAGCGCGTTGACGAAGCCGGCCAGGACATCCCGCCGGACGACCTCGATATCCTGGGCTTCTGGACCTGGCGTGACGGACTGATCCGGGGCTTCGCCGCCCACCATGCCGGCATGCTGCCCACTTTCAAGGAAGTGGTGGAGAAACTCTTCGCCGACGGCCTGGTCAAAGCGGTTTTCGCCACGGAAACCCTGGCCCTGGGCGTCAACATGCCTGCCCGCTCCGTGGTGCTGGAAAAGCTGGATAAGTTCAACGGTGAAGCCCATGTGGACATCACCGCCGGTGAGTATACGCAGCTGACCGGCCGTGCGGGCCGCCGCGGCATCGACGTCGAAGGCCATGCAGTGGTGCTGTGGCAGCCCGGTACGGACCCGACGGCGGTCGCCGGCCTGGCGTCCCGGCGCACCTACCCCTTGAACTCGAGCTTCCGGCCCACGTACAACATGAGCATCAACCTCCTGGCCCAGTTCGGCCGGGCCCGGGCCCGCGAAATCCTTGAGTCCTCCTTTGCCCAGTTCCAGGCTGATCGTTCGGTGGTGGGGCTTGCCAGGCAGGTGCGCAGCCGGGAGGAATCGCTGGCCGGGTATGCCAAGTCGATGACCTGCCATTTGGGCGACTTTACCGAGTACGCGCGGCTGCGGAGGGAACTCTCCGACGCCGAAAACGCCGGTTCGCGTACCAAGTCCCGCGCCCGGAAATCACTCAGCGACGATTCCCTGGCCCGCCTGTTGCCGGGGGACGTGGTGGAGGTGCCCGGGGGCAGGGCGCCCGGCCCGGCCATTGTGCTCAGTTCGGACCACACCAGCCGCGAGCCGCGGCCTGCGGTCCTGACGCTGGACAACCAGTTGCGGAGAATCGGAACCGATGACCTGGAAGGCCCCATCGCGCCGGTGACGCGCATCCGCATTCCCAAGTCCTTCAATGCCAAGGTGCCCAAATCCCGCCGTGATCTCGCGTCCTCGGCCCGGAACGCGTTGCGGGAGAACCGGCCGCCCGCCCCGGGCAACACCCGCAACCACGATTTCGGCCTTGCCACGGCCCTGCCCAACCAGGAAAAGCGCATCGCCGACCTCCGCCGCGTCCTCCGGGCCCACCCGTGCCACGGCTGCAGCGAACGGGAGGACCACGCCCGCTGGTCCGAACGC
This sequence comes from Paenarthrobacter sp. NEAU-H11, assembly GCF_050573415.1. Lineage (NCBI taxonomy): Bacteria > Bacillati > Actinomycetota > Actinomycetes > Micrococcales > Micrococcaceae > Paenarthrobacter > Paenarthrobacter sp. NEAU-H11. Next base: position 135,854 of record NZ_JBNZGA010000005.1, read on the forward strand.
TGGTGGAAGCTGCGGCGGGAAACCGACGGGCTGGTGCGCCAGATCCAGGGCCGGACCAACACGATCGCCAAGACCTTTGACCGTGTGTGCGACGTCCTGACCGCGTACGGGTATCTGGAGCCGGCTGCCGACGGCCGGCTGGGCATCAGTCCCGATGGCCAGCGGCTGCGGCGGATTTACGGGGAGAAGGACCTCCTCATTTCCCAGTCCCTGCGGCTGGGCGCGTTTGACGATCTGGATGCCGTGGAAGTTGCAGCACTGGCCAGTGTGCTGGTGTACCAGGCGAAAAGGGAGGACCGGGGGCTCCGGCCGCGGATGCCCAGTATTTCCCTTGAGACGTCGGTGGATATCGTCGTCCGCGAGTGGTCTGCCTTGGAGGACGTGGAAGAGGAGAACAAGCTTCCGCTGACCGGCGAACCCGAACTGGGGCTCGTCTGGCCGATCTACAAGTGGGCCCGTGGCCGCCACCTGCAGGACGTCCTGAGCGGCACGGACCTGGCAGCCGGTGACTTTGTCCGGTGGGTGAAGCAGGTTGTCGACCTCTTGGACCAGCTCGCAAAGATTCCCGGCCTGGAACCGCGCCTTGCCCGGCTCTGTGCCGAAGCCATCTCGCTGATCCGCCGCGGCGTCGTAGCCTATTCTTCCGTACTCTGACAAGCCTCGCCGGCCACCCACCGGCCCACACCAACTCCAGGAGCACTGCCCCGCATGTCCCAGCCTGAACCGCTGCCCGCTGCCCGAGCTAAGACTGTCCTCTACCGGAACGGGTCCGTCTACACCGCGGCAGACCCTTTTGCCACGGCCATGGTGGTTGACGGCGGCACGGTTGCCTGGGTGGGATCCGAACAGGCAGCCTCATCCATCGCTGACAGTTCAATGGAGATCATCGATCTCCGGGGCGCCCTCGTGGCGCCGGGCTTTGTGGACTCGCATATCCACCTGACTGAGACCGGCATCGCGCTGGACTCACTGCAGCTGGGCGGAATCCGTTCAGCCAAGGAACTGCTGGACGCCGTAGCCGGCGTCCCCGGCACAGGACCTGTGCTGGGCCACGGCTGGGATGAGACCACCTGGGCGGATGACACCCTGCCAACCGCCGAGGAACTGGAACGGGCGTCCGCCGGGCGGCACGTATACCTCTCGCGGGTGGACGTGCACTCCGCGCTGGTGTCCGGGTCCCTGGCCCACGCGGCGGGCGTCCGGGAGCTGGACGGGTTCGACGGCGGGGCGAGGGTCCGCCGGGCAGCGCACACGGCCGCCCGACAGGCTACCCGGCGGCTGCCGCACGACGAGTTGCGGCGCCACCAGGGCCGCGCATTGTCCGAAGCGGCGGCGAACGGCTACGTGGCCGTTGCGGAAATGGGCGCACCGCATATCGGCGGCGCAGAGGACCTGCGGCTTGCCGCCGGATGGAACGATGGCGGCCCTGAAAGCGCCTGCGTCCCTGAAGTCCTTCCCTACTGGGGGGAACTGGCGTCCTCCGAAGAACATGCCCGCAGCCTCCTGGACCAGTTTGGCTTTGGCGTGCGGGGGCTGGCCGGCGACCTCAACATCGACGGCTCCATCGGATCGCGGACGGCCGCCCTAAGGTCCGGGTACAGGGACGCGCCGGGCGAGCAGGGGAGCCTGTATCTGACTGTTGATGAAGCTGCAGCGCACCTTGCTGCATGCTCCCTTGCCGGAGTCCAAGGCGGATTCCATGTTATTGGGGACGCCGGGCTGGACACCGCGCTGGCCGCCCTCGAGCTGGCAGCACGTGAAGTGGGTGAGCAGCGGGTGCGTGCCGCAGGCCACCGCCTTGAACACGTGGAGATGGTGGACGCCGCCGCCGTCGAAACCCTGGCCCGGTACGCGGTTACAGTCAGCGCCCAGCCGGCGTTCGACGCTGCCTGGGGCGGCCCCGGAGGGCTGTACGAACAAAGGCTGGGGGAGCGGAGCCGGTCAATGAACCCCTTTGCCAGGCTCTTCGCGGCCGGGGTTCCGGTGTGCTTCGGCAGCGACAGCCCAGTGACGCCCCTGCGGCCCTGGTCCAGTGTCCGCGCCTGCCTGGAGCACCACAACCAGGATGAGCGGATTTCGGCCCGCGCAGCCTTCCTGGGCCACACCCGGGCAGGCTGGCGCGCCGCCAGATATTCCGACCCCATGGCGGGACAGCTCGTGCCCGGAGCTCCTGCCAGTTTCGCCGTCTGGGAGGTCGAGGAACTGATGGTCCAGGTGGCGGACGGCCGCGTCCAGTCCTGGAGCACCGACCCGAGGGCGCGGACACCGCTGCTGCCTGCCCTGGACACCGGCACTGATCCGGTGTGCCTGCAAACGGTCAGGAACGGCATCGAAATTTTCGCAAGTCCAGCGCTCCGGTCCTGACCCGGCTGCCGCCACCCTATAATTGGTAGTTGCGCCTGCTGCGACCCCGATTGCGGCCGGGCGCTCTGACCGTTTCCCCCAGGAAAGGCCCTCTGTGCGCGTCCTCACGATCATTCCCACCTACAACGAGCTGGAATCGCTGCCCAAGACCCTCCAGCGGCTTCGCGCGGCGGTTCCGGCGTCGGACGTGTTGGTGGTGGATGACAACAGCCCTGACGGCACCGGCCAGCTCGCGGACCGTTTCGCTGCCGAGGATTCCCAGGTGCACGTCCTGCACCGCAAGGGCAAGGAAGGCTTGGGCGCCGCGTACATTGCCGGCTTCCGGTGGGGTCTGGACGCCGGATATGACGTCCTGGTTGAAATGGACGCTGACGGTTCCCACCAGCCCGAGCAGCTTCCCCAGCTGCTGGAAGCCGTTGAACAGGGCGCCGACCTTGCCATGGGCTCCCGGTGGGTTCCCGGCGGCAGCGTCGTCAACTGGCCCCTCTACCGCCAGGCCATTTCCAGGGTGGGCAGCACCTATGCCCGCCTCATGCTGGGTCTGAAGATCAAGGACGTCACGGGCGGCTACCGCGCGTTCCGCAGGACCACGCTGGAAAAGCTCAACCTGGACCAGGTGGACTCGGTTGGCTACGGCTTCCAGGTGGACCTCGCGTTCCGGGTGGCCCGCATGGGGCTCCGGATTGAGGAACGGCCCATCACTTTTGTTGAGCGGGAACTCGGCGCCTCCAAGATGAGCGGCAACATCGTGCTCGAAGCCATGGTCAACGTCACCAAGTGGGGCCTGCAGGCCCGCTGGCACGCCCTGACCGGCAAGAAGACACCGGCGCGGCAGCCGTAGCCGCTGCAGCACAGCGCGTAGAAGCCGAATTAAACAAGGAAGGGGCTGTCCCTGCACAAAGTGCAGGGACAGCCCCTTTGGTTCAAGCCCCGGGCTGGATTCCTTAGGCGGAGCGCCGTTCTCCGCGGCGTTCGCGCAGGATGGTCAGCCGGTCTTCGAGGATCTGCTCAAGCTCGGGCAGCGAGCGGCGTTCCAGGAGCATGTCCCAGTGGGTACGGACAGCTTTGTCGTTGCTGGTGTCGGGCCGTTCGCCATCAACCAGGAGCGCTTCCTTGCCGGTTTTGGAAACCCACACCGGGGGGATTTCCGCCTCTGAGGAGAAGGTGACGAAGACCTGCTCGCCGTCCTCGCACCGGTACTCGACACGCTGGCGCGGAGCCGGCTCTACTCCGGACTCGGTCTCCATGCTCTGTGCACCAAGGCGCATGCCCCGCAGGCTGCGATCGCTCATGATTTCTCCCTCTGGTCGATTCGCGGTGTACAACACCGCGCCGGCCGACGGTAAACACGTACCATCGGACTACTGTGTGCTCTGTGCTGCATCTCTAGATTCAACGCATCGCGAAGCTTTGTTGTTCCAGCGGATCTGCTCCAGCCGGACAAATACACAATTATACCGGCGTAAGGCCGGAACAGCCAAAAGAGGGGTCCGTTCAGCACGGACCCCTCCTCGTAACCGGCAAGGACCGTCAGCCGGTCCTCCGGCCGTAGCGCCTAAGGCTCCGACGGTTTGGCCCCGACTTCGTCGAACAGGCCGCCGGCGGATTCCGGGGTGGTCCCGCCCAGGGCGTTGCCGATTCCCTTGAGTGCTTCGCCGACTTCACTGGGAATGATCCACAGCTTGTTGGAGGAGCCCTCCGCCAGCTTGGGCAGTGTCTGCAGGTACTGGTAGGCCAGCAGCTTCTGGTCCGGATTGCCCTTGTGGATGGCGTCGAAGACCTTCTGGATGGCCTGGGCTTCGCCGTCGGCACGGAGGATGGCCGCCTTCGCATCACCTTCCGCTTTCAGGATGGAGGCCTGCCGCTGGCCCTCAGCGGTGAGAATCGCTGACTGCTTGGTTCCTTCGGCCGTCAGGATGGCCGCGCGCCGGTCGCGCTCGGCGCGCATCTGCTTCTCCATCGAGTCCTGGATGGAGTGGGGCGGATCGATTGCCTTCAGTTCCACGCGGGAAACCCGGATGCCCCAGCGGCCCGTGGCCTCGTCCAGGACGCCGCGCAACTGTCCGTTGATCTGGTCCCGGGACGTGAGCGCCTCCTCGAGGTTCAGCCCGCCCACCACGTTGCGCAGCGTGGTGGTGGTCAGCTGCTCCACGGCCTGGATGTAGTTGGCGATCTCGTACGTGGCGGCGCGCGGGTCCGTGACCTGGAAATACACCACGGTATCGATGGAGACCACCAGGTTGTCCTCGGTGATGACAGGCTGCGGCGGGAAGGAGACCACCTGCTCGCGCAGGTCCAGCAGCGGCAGGAGCCGGTCAACGAAGGGAATAAGGATGGTCAGTCCCGGATTGAGCGTCCGCTGGTATTTGCCCAGCCTTTCAACAACACCAGCCCGTGCCTGTGGAATGATCCGGACCGCCCGGACCAGGACAATAATCACAAACACGATCAGGACCACCAGCACAATGGCGAGTGCGGCTCCTCCTGCGTTATTCATACATTTCCTTCTTCCCCAATTGATCAGGCTGTATCAGGACTTGGTGTCGGGTTCGGATGCTGCCGAAACCACGGCGGTGGCTCCGTCTATGGCGGCCACCACAACTTTTTGGCCGGCGGGAAGGACTCCTGCCGCTGAGCGGGCGCTCCAGATATCGCCGCCGATTTTGACCAGGCCGCCGTCTGAGGAGACGGGTTCCATGACCACGGCCTGTTCACCGATCAGCCGGTCAACATTGGTGCGCTGCTCGGACGGACCCTTCTTCAAGTGGGACAGGGCCACCGGCCGGACAAAGGCGATCATAAGCAGGGAGACGACGCAGAAAACCACAATCTGCAGCCAGAGGTCAGCGCCGGCGAAATCAGCCACCAGGGCGGCGAGGGTTCCTCCGCCGAGCATGATGAAAAACAGGTCAAGGGTGATCATCTCGATCACTGCAAAGGCGAGGAAAGCGGTGAGCCACAGTGCCCACCAGTTTTCGCCCAACCATTCAAACAACATGCTCCCCCTTCGCTACGGGGAGCCGCTACCGCGGACCCTCCAGCAACTGTTCTTCCATCCTAATGCTGGCAGCCTTCCTATGGGCGGGCCGCCGGGAGTTGGCGGGGATAGTGGCCAAGTCGTTACTGCGTCCGGGCCGTCGCGGGGCGGAAGACTGTGAGGCGGAACCGCGCTTCGGCCAGGACGGGCTCCGGCTGGCCCTCCAGCCGGGCGGCGATGGCGGTGCGGTCGCTGTGATGCCCCGCCGGTCCCATGAACGCAAGGTCTGCTGCCTCCTGGCGGGTTAGCGCAAGGGGGAAGTCGATGTCCCGGGCGCTTTCGATCGTGAAGTGCGGCTCCATTGCCCCGGCCAAACGGTTCTCCTTGCCTTCTTCGATACCGAGCATGCCGGCCGGCTCCGCAATGGAGGCGAGATGACCGGACCGGGGTGTCACCACGGCCAGCAGGCCCGCTGGCCGCAGCACGCGTGCGAACTCCGGGGCGTTCCGGGGCGCGAAAATAACCGTGAGCGCGTCAACCGAGTTGTCCTTCACCGGCAACGGCTGCCATACGTCCCAGGCGAGGTTTACCGCCTCCGGGTTGAGCCGCGCAGCGCGCCGCAGGGCGAATTTCGAGATGTCGAGGCCAAGGGCGGCCACCTCCCGGCCGTTGGCCGCCGCCGCATCAAGCAGAACGCGCAGGTAGTGTCCCGTGCCGGTTCCTGAGTCCAGGACGACGGCGTGGTCCCGGGGCAGGGATGGGACGACGGCGGCTGCCACCGCCTCTGCCAGCGGCAGGTAGTGCCCCTTCCCCAGGAAGTTGAAGCGGGCCTCCACCATCTCCGCGGTGTCCGCTTCGAACGCGGTGCCTTTTCCCACCAGCAGGTTGAAGTACCCCTGCCTGGCGGCGTCGAAGCTGTGGGAAGAGCCGCAAAGAAGGCGGCCGTGGCCGGAGGGATGCGGTCCCGCCGGCTCCAGCGGCTGGAAGCACACAGGGCACAGCAGGGGAAGCTTGGGAGCGGGCATAGCCACCATCTTAGGGCGGCCCGCCCGGCGCCCCGGATGGGTCCGGCTATGAGCCGGCGACGCTGACCGGGCCGGTATCGAACCCGAGCCCTGCCCGAGCCTTGCTGATCCCCGGTTCCGCCCAGTGCGCGGCGTACTCCGCGTTGCTGCTGAGCGACCGCAGCTGGGCCCGGTCCACGTACAGGACACCGTTCAGGTGGTCGGTTTCGTGCTGCACGATCCGGGCCTGCCAGCCTGCGAACTCCCGCTGCACCGGTGAGCCATCGGGTGCCTGGAAGTCCAGCAGGACGTTTTCGGGTCGGGTCACCACTGCCTGGAGCCCGTTCAGGGAGAGGCAGCCCTCGTAAAAGGAGGCATACTCCGTTCCCAGCGGCGTGTACCGGGGGTTTAGGAGTGCCAGGAACTCCAATGGACGTCGCTTGCGCAGCGCAGCGGCCTCCGGATCGACGTCGAACTGGTCCTCGACGACCGCGATTTGGAGGGGGATGCCGAGCTGCGGCGCCGCCAGTCCCACTCCGGGGGCCTCGTGCATAACCTGCCGCATGAGGGCGATGAGGCGCTCCAGCTGGTCGGAGGAGAGTTGACCGTCAAGGGCGGCGGCGCGCTGTCGAAGTGCGGGGTGGCCGGCCTGCACGATTGGCGGGAGCGTTCCGGCCGAAAGGATCCGCTCCACGGTTTCCCGGATCTGTTCATCGCTGGCGGTGGTCTCCGGCGGGATGGGGTTCATGAGGAAAGCCTACTGGCCTCCGTCATCCTCCCGGCCGCAGTGGGTTAGTGTCGTTTCCATGGCTGAAGACCCTTCCCTGAGCATCTCCCCGTTGGATCGGGTCCTCGGATTCATCCGGGTTCTGGAAGCAGGCGGAGGGGCCGCTGAGATCAGGCCTTTCCTGGCGGACACCTTCGTGCTGGTGGAAGCACCGCACCTCCTGGCTCCGGAAGGCTCCACCCGCACGCTCGCTTCGGTCCTTGCCGGCGCGGACCAGAGCTCCGAGGTGGTCTCGGACCAGAAGTTCCATATCAGGCGCACCACCTGTGAAGGCGGAAGGGTGGCCGTGGAGGCAGACTGGTCAGCGACGGTCCGGATGGACCTCCGCTTCTGGGACCGGGGGGAAACCATCCGGGCCCGGACGTCGTCGGTTTTTGAGGTTGCTGACGGAAAAATCGTGAGCCAGGACAGCTACGACTGCTACTTCCGCTGACTCCCGCCGGGCGCCATGTCCGAGCGTTCCCGGCCCTACTGCATGGTGAAGCGCCGGGCCGTCCACCGGTTCATAGCCGGGATTGAAGCGGCCCCTCCGATGGCAAGGTTGCGAAACCTAAGGAGCGGCGCAGGCAGCGGACGTCCCAGCAGCATGTTCACTTCGGACTGGCGCCGCGCGATCACAGCGGCACGTCGCCGCCCGGCGTCGAATGCCTTCAGCCGCCCGGCCACTGGATTTCCCGCCACAGCCTCCCGAACCACGGGAGCCAGGGCCTGGGCGTCCAGCCAGCCAAGGTTCATGCCCTGGCCGCCGATCGGGCTGATTTCGTGGGCGGCGTCGCCCACCAGCACTACACGCCCGGCCACGATGCGCCGGGCCATTGTGGAGCGGACGCTGAAGGCGCTCAGCATGGTGTTGGTCCGCACGTCAGGGAGGATTCCCGTCCGCCGCAGGACCAGGCGTGCCAGCCGGCCGGCGTCGGCTCCTTCCGCGGGCTGGCCGAGCCGTACCACCCAACGCCGCAGCCCGCCCGGGAGCGGAAAGGATTCTACGATCCCCTCCGGCTCGAGGAAGAGGACAGCCATCTGCCCATGGCGTCCGGAGTCGGCGAAGTCGCCCATCAGGTAGTGGTCCGGATAGGCCTTGGTGCGGACGGGCATACGGACGGCATCGCGCAGCCGTGACCTTGCGCCGTCGGCGGCGACCACAATTGACGCTTCAAAGCTGCCGCCCCCTGCCGTTGCGTCGCTGGAAGGTTCGACGACGACGGCGGCCGAAGCGCCGTCGTCGTTCACTCCTGTGACGCGCACGCCCCTGACGATGGCCCGGCTGTCGAGGGCAACGACGCGTTCCTCGAGGAGTTGTTCCGTCCGGTACTGGGGGAGGGCCAGCACGAACGGAAAGTCCTCCGAAACGCCTGCGAAGGACATGGTGCCCACGGTCCTCCCGCCGCTGAGGGCCATGCCCGCACGGATCGGCACGCCCTCCCGCACCATGGCATCGGCCAGGTGGACGCCGTCCAGCGCCTCGAGGGCGGGAGGATGGATCCCGATGGCGCGGGTGTGGATATTGCGTTCCGTCCGCTGCTCGAGGAGCCGTACGGAGACGCCCTCCTGGAGCAGGGAAGCCGCCAGGTAGAGGCCCACCGGGCCGCCGCCGACGATGACCACGTCTGTTTCCACGTCAGTCCCTCGAAAAAGCGAGGACCTGGTGGAAGGCGCTGCTCGGCCTGACCACCCAGCCGGGGGGAGCGACGGCCGCCAGTTCCCGGCGCGAATAGCTGCGCCGGATGGACGTGAGCCCGTCCGCGCGGATGAATGAATGCCGGAAGGGCAGGGCGGCGGCACTGAAAAGGGCATAGGCAACCGGGCTGCGGCGGAGATCGTTGTGCAGCACGGCCCTTTCGGCCAGAACTTGCGAATGCGCCAGCAGTTCCTGGAGTTGTGCCTCAGCAAGGTGGTGCAGGACATGGTTGGAAATCACGAAGTCGTACTGCCTGCCCTCGCTCACCAGATCGGCGCTGTGGGCCTGCCGGAAAGTGAGCCCCGGGACTTCGGGGCGCCGCTTAGCGAAGGCGGCGGCCCGGGGATCGGGATCGATGCCCGTGATGTGCAGGGCGAGGTGGTCGCGCGCGGCCCAGCGCCACAGCAGGGTTGGGAGATCCCCTCCGCCTGAGCCAATGTCAAGGAGCGTCACGGGCCGGGAGCTGCCGGCCAGGAAAGGACGCAGCTCGCGCACATACAGCCGGCGCCATCCGGAGAGCATCCGGTTTATGACAGCGAACTGGCGGTACGTGTTGTCCAGGGCCTGCGGGTCGCAGTCGGGCAGGTCCATGATTTCCACCGCCCAGGCGGCGCGCCGCCGCAGCAGGAGATCCACGGGGATCAGGCCACCGGCGCTTCCACCGGCAGCCCCTCCTGCACCTGTTCCTCTGGAGAGTTGTGCGCCGGCCGGGTGGTGCGCGGCGCTTGCCGCAGTTTCGTGAAGACCGCCGTTTCCACAGTGAGGCCGGGGCCGAAGGCCATGGAGCAGATCCGTTCGTCACCCGGCTCCGGGTCCTGTTCCAGGATGTGCTTGATGACGAACAGGACGGTAGCGCTGCTCATGTTGCCGTAATTGCGGAGGACCTCGCGGGCCGGAACCAGCTGTTCCTGCGTGAGGCCGAGCCTGGACTCGACTTTGTCGAGGATGCTGCGGCCGCCCGGGTGGATGGCCCAGTGGCGGATGGAGGAATAGGGGAGTGCTGCCAGTTCCGGTTCCCGCGCCAGGAGGGGCGCCAGTGCCCCGACGATGTGGTCGTCGATGATGTGCGGGACGTAGTTGCCCAGGACCATTTCGAATCCGTGGTCGCCAATGTTCCAGGCCATGGAGTCCTCGCCGACGGGGGTGAGGACTGTTTCAAAATGGTCCAGCTGCATCAGCGCGTGGTCTTCGGCGCCTTGCCGGGCAGTGACGACGGCGGCTGCCGCACCATCGGCGAAAAGTGCTGACCCCATGATGGTGTCGGGGTCGTTGGAGGTACGGACGTGCAGCGAGCACAGTTCGGCGCAGACCACCAGGACAACGGCGTTGGGGTCCGCTTCGCAGAACAGCTTTGCTGCGCGCAGCGCGGGAAAGGCCGCGTAGCAGCCCATGAAGCCGAGGTGGTAGCGCTGGACCGCTGGATCCAGGCCGAGCTCCCGCACGATTTTGTAGTCGGGCCCCGGGTTGAAGAATCCCGTGCAGGAGACTGTCACCAGGTGAGTTATGTCAAGTAAATTGAGTTCCGGGCAGGCGTTGACGGCGGAACGGGCGGCTTCGACGAAGAGCTTGGTGGCTTCCCGGCCGAAGATCTCATTCCGGGCTTTGGTGCCGGGGTTCAGGAGGAGGCCGGTGGCGGGGTCGTAGAACTGCGGATCGTCCGAGCGGAATTCGTTGGTCAGTTCCTCGACGGCGGTAAAGCGGGTGTCAATGGCCGCTGAATCGAAGCACGTGTTCACCAGCCGGGAACCAAGCCTGGACAGGCCAGGCTGGGCCGCAAAAACATCCCGGGCTTCGGATTGGATCAGCATCGTTTTCGGAACTGCAGTTTCAAGTGAACGCACGTAGACCGTCATTGGTTCATTCTTAGCGAGCCCTTGGAATAAGGCAACGGTGGGCGGCCCGGTGACCTGCGGAGTTGTCCGATCCGGGCGGATGCGCCCGGCCTGGTGGACCCACTCTTCCAGGACCTTAACAGAACGCCGATAATCTACATTATGTCAAGTAGAGTCGAGTCCATCTGCCATGGGGAGATGCACGCCCTGCTTCACGTTCGGATAATTCCGTGGGTTGGGCTTCATGGAACTTTGGGCGGCTTCGTCGACCCCAGGCGTTCGGCCAGCACCGGAGGCCCCGGCGCACCCAACTGTTCCACCCTCCAGGCATCGGGGAAGAACCGGCTCCGCACCTGCTCAGGCGTGATGCCAGGAGGCAGCAAAACTGGATCGAAGGCAAGCTGGTCTTCGAAGAGCAGCAGGTCCACGTCCGCCGGCACGAAGGCCCGCACCCAGGCCACCAATTCGATCATCGGCGCGGGCGGAGCGCTGATCACGAACGCGGTGAGGTCATCGCTGAGCCCTACATCCCAGGCGTCCGAGTAGCCGACTCGCGCCAGCCGTCTACCGCGGCGCTCGAGAGGCTGTCCGATGTGGTCGCGCCGCAGTGCTCCGAAGACGCCTTCGCGGTCGAACCGCCACTCAGCCCCGTTGACCACGACGAAGGTGTAACCGCCCACCGTCACCTCCTGTCCACGAAAGCCCCTACCTGCTTCTGGCACAATTCTGGCATCCCGCCCTCGCGGACGGCAGGCACCAGTGCGTTCGGAACTGCACCCCTCCCCTGCGGCTGAAGCGGTCGGTCTCAGAATGAAAGGGTTCTCGGGGTCACGGTGAGGTTGATCCCTGCATGCCGTCCCAGCAGGTCCCGGGAGGCCTCCGGGACGTCTATGCGTCCGCTCCAGCGGTGAACGGTAGGGTCTATGTCCTTCAACTGGTCCCTCTCCCCCGGCTCCCAGTCCCGAAGGGCCGTCGGGATCACGCTGTTCCAGGCAGCCCATGCCCTCGGCAGCGGCCGGTCTTTTGCGGGAGGTTCGATGTCAACCACCAGGGTGTCCTGCCAGTCCTCGGTCTGCTCCAGGTGGTCGTCAAAGAAGAAGTGTCCCTCCTTCTCCCTGATGGACATCAGCCGGAGCCGGAGCGCATGACGAAGCCGGGGTACCACCCTGCCGCCGACACGCGGCCGTGGCGCCTTGGAGGAAAGGAAAGTCGTCAGCAGCGGAACCGGAGAATCGATGGGGTCCCCTTCCCGCCAGTGCTCAATCTGTACCGGACAGAAGTGGGACGCACTCTGCTCGTGGACCATGACCGGCAGTCCCCTGATGGCCAGCGCGACGTCAAGCTGGAATTCGACGTCGGCAGGAGCGTCCCTGCCGACCGTGAAGCCGACCAGCTCCACCTCGACCTTAAGGTCGCCGAAGAGGAAGCGCTGGAGGTTCTGGTAGCCCTCCTCCGAGTTGACGATTCCGTACCGTCCGCTGTGGCTGCGGTGCACTACGGCCAGCGGCGCGCCCCGGACTGCAGCGTTGTCGATCTGGACCAGCCCGTCACTGCGGGCACCCACCGCCTTGGAGGACAGACCCAGGGCCACATCGTAGTCCTCCGGATTGGAACCGACGAGGCAGAACAATTCGTCCACCGGGAAGCCCTCCTCGGGCATCTCGGTTGCGATGAATTGGTCGCGCGTCAGCGTCCTCCTGAGGGCAGGAGGGGTCAGGTACTCGTACATCCGGTCAGGGCCAAAAATATCCGCGCCCTGGAGCCCCGTGGCGTCGCGAATCTTCTCCAGCAGGCCAAAACCGATGGCGAAACGGATTCCACCGTGCGGCGTTGCGTAGGTAAAGACCCTGGCAACAAATCCGGCTCCCGCGGCGGCGTCTACATTGCCGTCCTGCCCGGCGAGGCTTTCCGGGATGACCCGTTGCAGAAGCGAGCGGCAGATCAGCCCGCCCATGGAATGGGCCACCAGGAAGACCTTGGGCGCGCCGGTCTTCTCCAGCACAAGCTTGATCAGCTTGAACAGGTCGCGTGCCGCATCCTCGAAGGAGAAGTTTTCCGGGTCCGCGCCAAAGGTATCTGCTGACACGTCGTAGAAGCGGTGGATCCACACCGACGCCGGGTTCACCGAGCCGGCGTCCGCGCTGTTCAGAAAGGCCCATTGGTCACCGTGAACAGGGACCTCGTACTTATGGTCGCTCACCAGCCGCAGCATCGGAGACTCGAACTGGTGGAACTTCGCCCGGCCATTGCTGTCAGCCCTGACGTGCACAGAGCCCTGACTGAAGCCGTAGAACGGGTCATCGACGGCGGTATTGACGGCGGTGCCTGTTCCGGCGAAACCCCGGACGTAGATCACGGGCAGCCGGCCGTCGTCGCCAGGGAACCCCATACTGTCCCTCCTTAGGCAACAGATCAGGACTCTGCCGTGCGCCTTGCAGCGTACGGGTCTTGGCCGATTGGACCATCCGCGGCGTTACCGCAGCGTTACTGCTGCCGGTTCCTCCGCCGCGCCCCGCGGGTCCCAGTGCCGGTGCCGTGGGGGTTAACGGCTCAGCGGTGTACGGGGGCGGGAGCCCCGCCGGGCAGGACTAATCTTGCGTCAATATTTCGGAAACGCGAGCCAACTCCTGATTTTCCTCCACCAAGATCAAAGGAACCAAGAGGAAGGCCTCCATTCAATGGAGGGCACCTCTGGCGGCCAAGGGATCGGCGCGGCAGAAGCCTGGACCTTCCCACAATCATTGAGCCAGGACGGGAGAGGTGACCGCGGTGATGCAAGACCACCATTGGTCCGAGCCCGCGGGCGACCAGGGACCAGAGCAGGAGCCCCCCTCCGCCGGCTTCATGGTCATTCGAACCTGGCAGGAGCCCGGCCACCCACAGGGGTTCCGCGCGAGGATAACCTACGGACAGACTCCCAGCAGCACTCAAAGCACCGTGGCCACAGCCGACCCCGCGGAGGTCCTAAGCGTGGTCAAGCGCTGGCTGGCCGCTCAGCCAGGGGTGACCGGGCGGAACTGACCGTTCCGTCCCCAAACCTGGCCGGCGCTCGAGGGGCCCCGTGAGAAGCCCGCTGACCGATTCCGAAGGCAGTAGACCCATGTCTTCCCCAAGCTGCTTCCGGTAGCGTTCGTAAGCCCTGAGCGCGGCGGCGGGATTGCCGTGCTGCAATTCAGCCTGGATAAGGAGACTGACGGCAGTTTCATAGAGCGGCTCGATCTCCACCGCCGCCTCGGCGGCTGCCTCTGCCGTACCGGTGTCCCCCACGGCAAGTGCATGCGAAGCGACGGCTACGTAAGCCCGTAAGCGGTCCTGCTGCAACCGGCTCTGTTCAACCATCATCCAGTCCTCGTACCAGCCGGGAAGCAGCTGCGCGTCATGTAGTCCGTCCAGCAGGGATGCAGGGTCGGCCTGCAGCCCTGCGCCGCCCAGGGCCCTGGCCTGAAGCCGGACCCGCCTTAGGTCGACATCCACGTCGTCGCTGAGGTACAGCATCCGGCCCTCATTGACGATCAGCCCGGGCACTTGGCGGGAAATCAGATGCACACTGACGCGCAGGCTCTCCAACGCCTTGGAATCCGGATACTCGGGCCATAACAAGCCGACGAGGTAGTTACGGAGAAGCGGACCCTTGATGGCCAGCGCCGCAATCAGCCGCTGCTGACGCGTCGCAACGTGCACAACCACGCCGTCCCGGCAGAGACGCCAGGACCCGAGCAGTTCCAGTTTCAATTCTCCATAGCCGTCGGCGCCCATGGGAACCTGATTTCGGTTCAGCAAAACGTGTGATGGATGGTACGAATGAGCATCCTCAGGACGGTCGGTCCTGTCAATGGGGCCATCCCCATACTTCCTAAGGGAGAGGTCCCTCTCCGAAGCGGAGGCAACGCGGACGGAATCTAGCGCCTGGACCCGATCCCGGCGCCAACCACGGCCCCGATCCCAAGTCCCAGTGCAAAACCAAGCAACGGACTGTCAAAAACCGCGAGCCCAAGGGTAATTCCAACAGCACCGCCAACGAGGCAACAGATCCACAGTGGCTTGTTCACAGGGCCTCCGGCAGATACTTCGGCAGCGCAGGCCGACCGGAGATTACTGCGGATTTCCCGGCAAGGTCACCCGTCATAGGCTTTCTGCAGTTCGGCGATGTCCAGCTTGCGCATCCCCAGCATGGCCTGCATGGCCCGCTGAGATCCGTGGGGGTCGGGTCCCGCGATCAAGGACGGCAGGATTGAGGGTATGACCTGCCAGGACAAACCGAAACGGTCCTTTAGCCAACCGCACTGGCTTTCTGAGCCGCCGTCGGTCAGGGCTGCCCAGTACCGGTCCACCGCGGACTGGTCCTCGCAGTCCACCACGAACGAAACAGCCTCAGTGAAGGTGGATCCCCGGGCACCATTCAGGGCAGTGAACCCCCTTCCTTCGAGTTCAAAGTCGACGGCGATTGCTTCGCCTGCCGCGCCCGGTCCGCCCTCACCGAACCGCGAAACGTTGAGGATTCTTGAATCGTCGAAAACCGAAGTGTAGAACTGTGCCGCCTCTTCCGCCTGGTTTTCGAACCAGAGGCAGGTCCCGATCTTTCGTGGCATGGTGGCTCCCTTCCGGCTTGAGCCTAATGCCGCGGTCCACGTCACACAACGGCCGGCGTTAAGCTCGGATCCATGACTTCCCGCAACATGAAGACCGCAAATCCGTCCGCCTTCCGCCTGACTCTGGCAGCGGCGGCGACCGACGCCGCCATGATCCTGGTGTTCGCCGCCGTCGGACGTGACGCCCACCAGCGCGGCGAAGTGGTGACCGGTGTGCTCCTGACCGCCTGGCCGTTCCTGGCGGGTGCTGCGCTGGGATGGATCATTGCGAGGGCATGGCGGCAACCCCTCTCGCTACGGCGCACCGGCCTCGCCGTTTGGCTCGGCAGCGTGGCGGGAGGGATGGTGCTGCGCGCCCTGACCGGCCAGACCGTGGTGCTCCCGTTTGTCATAGTGGCTTTGGTCAGCCTGGGGGTCCTGCTGCTTGGCTACCGCTTGCTGCTGGCGGGGTTCAGGCGCCGCCGCCGTGCCTGAACAGGACGGGACACGACGATCCGGCCGCGCGCGACTGCCAATGTAATAGGCTGGCAGCAGAAGCTTGCCGGGCACTGCTACGGCGCAACAGATCCGGAAGGGTTCAACGTGATCACTGCATTTGTCCTGATCAAGACCGACGCTGCCCGCATCCCTGAAACTGCCGAGGAAATCTCCTCGATCGAGGGGATCAGCGAGGTTTATTCCGTAACCGGAGAATGGGATCTCATTGCCGTGGCCCGGGTCCACCGGCACGAGGATCTGGCGGACGTCATCGCGGACAGGCTTTCCAAGGTCCCTGCCGTGGTCCACACCACAACCCACATTGCCTTCCGCGCATATTCGCAGCACGACCTGGACGCGGCGTTCTCGCTGGGCTTTGAGCAGTAGCCAGTAGGGAACTGACCTTGCTCACCGGGCGGTGAGCGAGACCCACTTCCCAAGGACGGCTGCGGCGGCCCCGGTATCAATGGATTCGGCAGCGCGGGCAAAAGCCTTCCGCATCCGGTCAAGGAAGGGGCCCTCGGCCGATTCGTCGAAGGCCACCAGCCCGGCCGCCGCATTGACCAGGACGGCGTCCCTGGCCGGGCCTGCCTTGCCGGCGAGGACCTCGCGGACAACGGCTGCGTTTACCTCTGCGTTTCCACCCCGCAGCTGTTCCACGGTGGCAAGGCGGATGCCCAGGTCCTCCGGAGAGAAAGTCAGCTCTGTCACCCGGCCATCACGGATCTCCCACACTGTGGACGGACCCGTGGTGGTGAGCTCGTCCAGGCCGTCGTTGCCGCGGAATACCAGGCCCCTGCTCCCCCGCTGCGCCAGCACGCCGGCTACCAGCGGCGCCATCCTGGCGTTTGCGACGCCGACCGCTGAGGCCTGCACGTTGGCAGGGTTGGTGAGGGGGCCGAGGAAGTTGAAAGCGGTGGGAATAGCCAGCTCGCGCCGGGGAACGGCGGTGTGGCGGAATGAGGGGTGGAACACCTGCGCAAAGCAGAACGTGATTCCGGCCTCTTCGGCGTTGCGCGCCACCTCCTCGATGGTCAGGTCGAGCCGCACGCCCAAGGCTTCGAGTACGTCTGCAGAGCCGGACGACGACGACGCGGCCCGGTTGCCATGCTTGACCACCTTGGCACCGGCCCCCGCCGCGACAAGGGCTGCCATCGTGGAGATATTCACCGTGTTCAACTGGTCTCCGCCGGTGCCCACGATGTCCAGCTTCTCGCCGGAGATGCTCACAGGCCTGGCATGGGCAAGCATGGCCGCCACCAGGCCCGAAAGCTCCTCAACTGTTTCGCCTTTGGAGCTGAGCGCCACCAGGAATCCGGCAATCTGGGCGGGCGTGGCCTCCCCCGACATGATGGTGTCCATCGCCCAGGAGGTGTTGTCCGCTGTCAGGTCAGCACCGCCGATCAAGGCGGAGATCAGGCGGGGCCAAGAATTGCCGGACGGTGCGGAAACCTGTGAAGTCACCTCCTGATGCTATCGAGCGTTGCCGGGGCGTGACCAATGTGAACCCCTCCAGGAACTTTTCCGGGCGATTTCGCGTCTTTGTAGAAAAAGTCCCCCGAAAAGGCGGTTTGCGTTGGGCAGCACGGAGTTTTACAGACATAATGTCTATGTGACATCTGCGACCCATGCCCCCAGTACCCCGGCGCACCCCACGCTGAACCGCCCGAACATGGTTTCCGTTGGAACCGTTGTGTGGCTGTCCAGCGAGTTGATGTTCTTCGCCGGTCTCTTCGCCATGTACTTCACGCTGCGCTCCACGAGTGCGCAGATGTGGGCCGATGAGACAGCCAAGCTCAACTTCCCCTTTGCGCTCGTCAACACCATCGTCCTCGTGGCAAGTTCCTTTACTTGCCAGATGGGCGTCTTCGCGGCCGAACGGCTCCAGCCGCGCCGGACCGGGGGCGCTTTCCAGTTCGCCCGCTGGGGAATGAACGAATGGTTCACCCTGACGTTCCTCATGGGCGCATTCTTCGTTGCCGGACAGACCACGGAATACGCCATGCTGGTCTCTGAGCACGTCTCGCTGTCCTCCAACGCCTACGGCTCCGCCTTCTATATGACCACCGGCTTCCACGGCCTCCACGTCATCGGCGGCCTCATCGCCTTCCTGCTCATCATGGGCCGGTCCTTCGCCGCGAAGAAGTTCGGGCATTTTGAAGCGACCTCAGCGATTGTCACCTCGTACTACTGGCACTTCGTGGACGTCGTGTGGATCGGCCTCTTCCTGGTCATCTACGTACTCAAGTAGCCAGCTTTGATTCTTTTTCTACAAGAGGCAGAATTTCAGGTAGCGGCTCCCGGAGCCGGCGCAGGATCGAATAAAGGAACCACCACGTGAAGGCACTCTCACAAAAGCGGCGTCACCCACTAGCAGCACTAGCGCTGCTCCTGATGGGGCTCCTCATCACGGGTGGGGTATACGCCGCGGCTACCACAGTCAACGAGGCCAAGGCCTCCAGCACTTCCTACAGCGCCAATGACGTGGAAGAGGGCGGCAAGCTGTTTGCAGCGAACTGCGCTACCTGCCACGGGATGGGTGCCAGCGGAAGCCAAGCTGGTCCTTCGCTGGTTGGCGTTGGTGCAGCAGCCGTTGACTTCCAGGTGGGCACCGGCCGCATGCCGATGCAGATGAACGGCCCCCAGGCCATGAAGAAGCCCGTGCAGTTCAACGATGAGCAGACCCGGCAGCTTTCAGCCTATGTTGCTTCCCTGGGTGCCGGCCCGGCGGTCCCTGAAGAAGGCCTGCTCGACGAAGGCGGCGACGCAGCGGAAGGCGGCGAGCTGTTCCGCACCAACTGCGCCATGTGCCACAACGCAGCAGCCGCCGGCGGCGCGCTGACCCGCGGCAAGTTCGCACCCGCGCTGGCAGACGTATCCGGCAAGCACATCTACGAAGCCATGGCCACCGGCCCCCAGAACATGCCTGTGTTCAGTGATTCGAACATCACCCCCGAAGGCAAGCGGGACATCATCACCTTCCTCAAGCAGATCGAAACCACCGGCTCGCCGGGCGGAGCAGACCTCGGATCCCTGGGCCCGGTGGCAGAAGGCCTGTTTGTTTGGGTTGCCGGCCTCGGCGTCATTATCGCCTTCACTATCTGGCTGACTTCCCGGACGTCCTGACCCCTGGGAACCACCACACACTTCTGCTGATCCGTCAGCAGCTTGATATTAGAAACTAACCCGGCACCCGCCGGGACGAGAGAAGGATGAGGCGAATTATGGGCAACCATAGTGACGGCAGTCCGAACCACTCGGGCACCGTAGCTACGGCTGGTCAGAATGAGGTGGAGAAATTCCAGGATCCTGGAATCCCTCCGCACCGTTTGCGCCTGGCTGACACGGACCCGAAGGCCGCAAAGCGGGCAGAACGGCAGGTCGCCTTACTATTTGGCATCTCTGTTGTTGGAACCCTGATCTTCCTGGTGGCGTACTTCGCCATTGACCTGGGAGGCGAAGAATCGAGCATCGGCACCATCCGGCTCCAGAACATGCTGCTCGGCCTTGGCACGGCGTTCGCCATGCTCGGGATCGGTACCGGCATTGTGCACTGGGCCAAGGCCCTCATGCCGGACCACGAAGTTTCCGAGGAGCGCCACGCGATCCGCTACGAGGAGGACCGCCAGGCGGCTGTCCGCATCGTCGATGACATCGTCGAAGAGACGGGCATCAAGCGCCGTCCGCTGATCCGTAACACCCTCCTGGGTGCCGTTGCACTCGCGCCGCTTCCGGCAGTCGCCATCTTCGGTGACCTCGGACCGCGCCCGGACGACAAACTGGCCCACACCATGTGGGCACCCCAGGAAGGCAAGCTCAAGCGGCTTGCCCGTGACCCTGACGGAACGCCGATCAAGGCCTCCGACGTCACCATCGGCTCAGCCTTCCACGTTATTCCGGAAGGGCTGAACGACCTCCACGAAGGCAAGCTCAACGAAAAGGCCAAGGCCGTTGTGCTGCTCATGCGGCTGGACCCGGCATCGCTGAACCCCTCCGAGGGACGCGAGGACTGGGGCTACAACGGCATTGTTGCCTACTCCAAGATCTGCACCCACGTCGGTTGCCCTGTTGCCCTGTACGAGCAGCAGACGCACCACCTGCTGTGCCCGTGCCACCAGTCCACCTTCGACCTCACCCAAGAGTGCAAGGTGATCTTCGGCCCCGCCAGCCGGCCCCTCCCCCAGCTGCCCATCGCAGTTGACGACGAGGGCTACTTGGTCGCCACCAGCGACTTCAAAGAACCCGTAGGACCAAGTTACTGGGAGCGTGATATGCATGAGCGCAGCATCACCAGCTGAGCCGGCTTTCGTCGCCAAAACCAAGACGGGCCGGATTACCGACTTCGTCGATGCACGTGTTGGCGGTTCCGGAATCCTCCGCGAGTTCGGCCGCAAGGTCTTCCCGGACCACTGGTCCTTCATGTTCGGCGAAGTGGCCCTCTACTCGTTTGTCATCCTCCTGCTCTCGGGCACGTTCCTGACATTCTTTTTTGATCCGTCCATGGCCGAGACGCACTATGAGGGTTCATACGTCCCGCTGAAGGGCGTGGAGATGTCCGTGGCGTACAGCTCGTCGCTCGACATCTCGTTTGACATCCGTGGCGGCCTGTATATGCGCCAGGTCCACCACTGGGCGGCCCTGCTGTTCGTAGCCTCCATCGCGGTGCACATGCTGAGGGTCTTCTTCACCGGCGCCTTCCGCAAGCCCCGCGAAATGAACTGGGTTGTGGGCAGCGTCCTGCTCATCCTGGCAATGGCCGCCGGCTTCACCGGCTACTCGCTGCCTGATGACCTGCTCTCCGGAAACGGCCTGCGCATCATCGACGGCGTGATCAAGTCCATCCCGGTCATCGGCACCTACATCTCGTTCTTCCTCTTCGGGGGAGAATTCCCGGGCACCGCCATCATCGGGCGCCTCTACATGCTGCATATCCTGCTGGTGCCGGCACTCATCCTGCTGATGATCGTCCTGCACCTCTTCATGGTGGTCGTCCACAAGCACACCCAGTACCCCGGCCCCGGCCGGAACGACAACAACGTCGTCGGCTACCCTCTGGGTCCTGTCTATGCAGCCAAGGCCGGTGGATTCTTCTTCATCGTGTTCGGCGTCCTGGCCCTGATGGCAGGCTTCTTCACGATCAACCCGATCTGGAACTACGGCCCCTACGATCCCTCCCCCGTATCCGCCGGTACCCAGCCCGACTGGTACATCGGTTTCGTTGACGGCGCCCTGCGCCTGATGCCGGGTGTGATTGGCGACTTCCACTTCGAATACGTCATCTTCGGCTACACCCTCACGCTGAATGTCCTGCTGCCGGCCCTGGTCCCGGCAGGCATCCTGTTCACCATCATGTTCATGTACCCGTGGATCGAACGCTGGGTTACCAAGGACGAACGTGAGCACCACGTCCTGGACCGTCCCCGGAACGCCCCCACCCGTACGGCTATCGGTATGGCCGGCTTCGTCTGGTACTGCGTCATGTGGGCGGCTGCCGGGTCCGACCTCATCGCAACCCACTTCCATGTCTCCCTGAACGATGTGACGTACTGGCTGCGCGCCCTGTTCTTCGTCGGGCCGATTATCGCCTTCGTCGTCACGAAGCGCGTGGCGCTGGCCCTCCAGCGCAAGGACCGCGAGATCGCCCTGCACGGACGCGAGACGGGCCGCATTGTCCGCCTCCCGCATGGTGAGTTCATCGAGGTTCACGCTCCCCTGGACGAGTACAAGCGCTACAAGCTGGTGGGCTTCGAATCGCCTGAGGTTCTTCCCGCCGTGCCGAATGAACACGGCGTTGTAACCCGCAAGGAAAAGCGCCGCGCGTTGCTCTCCAAGTGGTTCTTCGAGGACCGGGTTGCACCTGCAACTCCGGCTGAGCTTGAAGCTGCGCACGGCCACGGCCATGCCGCAGTGGAAGCACCCGAGGAAGCAAAGAGCCTGTCCCACTAAGGCTTACAAAGGCAAACAGGAAGGCCCGGTCCACATGGACCGGGCCTTCCTGTTTGCCTTTCGCGTGTCCGCAGCGCCAGCGCTGCACTCCGTCTGCCGCCGGTGTGGCGGCGGGCGCCTCAGTGGTTACGTGCCCGGCGTGCACCCGGGCGCTGCAGCGGCACCCATAGCTTGTACCTGTCTGCGCGGTAGTAGGAGACCGAATAGTCAACCATGGCCCGGGCTACGAAGGCATGCCGCTGGATCTTAAGGAGCGGCGCACCCACCTCCACGTTCAGCAACCGCGCGGTGGACGGCGAAGCCGCGGTGGCCTCGATCATGTCCTCGCCCCATTCCATCACCAGCCCAAATTGCTCGCTGAGGACGTTGTACAGCGAGGTGGGCGGTTCCCCATCCAGCAGTCCAGGCACCCGGTGGGCCGGAATGAAGTTCTCGTCAACGCTCATGGGTTCACCGTCGGCCAGGAGCAGGCGCCGGAAACGCACCAATGGCGTTCCCTCATCCAACTGCAGCTCGCGTGCAAGGAACGCACTGGCGGCAATCTGCTCAAAGCTCAGGACCTTCGCCGCGGGGACCATCCCGCGTCGCTGCATCTCCTCGCTGTAGGACGTCAGTTTGACCTGGAGATCGAGCTTTGGCCGGCGGACGAACGTGCCCAGGCCCACTACTCTCTCGATCACTTCTTCGCCTACCAACGCATCAATCGCCTGGCGGACGGTCATGCGGGCAAGGCCGAACCGTTCGGCGAGATCCCGTTCAGACGGCAGGGCTGATCCCGGCGGGCAGGAGTCGGCGATGTAGGTACGCAGGATCTCACGCAGCTGGACGTAGATGGCCGTGCCACTGGACCGGTCGATGTCGCCGGTGATGGCTGCCGCACTAGCTGGCATGGATTGTCTCCCCTGCGTTGAAGTTCACCTTCCAATTTTAGGTCAGGTCTAGACCAGCGTTGTTCACCATGCCCAGCCGTTTAGCAGGGCAACGGGGCAGGCCCTATATTTGTCATGAAAACGCGATGTCGACGGAGGGGGCCGTCATAACGGAGGAGTCCCTTTGCCAACACATAACGCCGTGGTCAAAGCATCGGTGGGCCTGCACGCCAGGCCTGCCGCCCTATTTGTACGGGCTGTTACGGAAACCGGTCTGCCGGTGACCATCTCCAAGGAGGGTGGCCCAGGCGTTGATGCGCGCTCCCTGCTGCAGGTAATGGCGGCGGATTTTCACCAGGGATGCATCGTGGAGCTTGGCGTCAGCGACGCGGCCGTCAGAGGCCCTCTGGGCCGCCAGGTGGCCGAGGACGCCTTGCGGGCGCTTGGCGAGCTGCTGGAGTCGCAGGGCGCAGCCTAGGGCGTGCCAGGAGCAACAGAAACGACGTCGGGGCCCCCCCATTTGGGGGGGCCGACGTCGTAATTGGTGAAGCGTTAGTGCGCGTGGTCTCCGCTGCTGTATTCGTACACCCAGCCGATGAGTGCCACTACTGCCAGGCCGGCCGCGATGAACACAATCCAGAAACCGACCGCAAGGCCCAGGAAACCTGTTGCGCACGCGATTCCCAGGACCAGCGGCCACCAGCTCCAGGGGCTGAAGTGTCCCTGCTCGCCGGCGCCTTCGTGGATCTCAGCATCGCTGCGGTCCTCGGGGCGCATACCAACGCGCTTCCCGGTGAAGCCAAGGTAGCCGCCAATCATGCCGGCAAGTCCGCCCACCAGCAGGATGCCGAGGATGCCCACCCATTCGCCCCAGTTGGTCAGGAAGCCATAGACCAGGGACACCGGGACGAAGAAGAAGACTCCGGCACCAAAAATCCAAGATTCAATTTTCATTGTCAGTTGTCCCTCTGGTCGGCGTTTCCGAGTACCTGGGCGGCCGGCGCCGGTGACTCAACGGTGTGGACCTGGCGGAGTTCCGGGTGGTGCAGGTCCAGGGCGGGCCGCTCGGAACGGATCCGGGGCAGCGAGGTGAAGTTGTGCCGCGGCGGCGGGCAGGACGTGGCCCATTCCAGCGAGGCGCCGAAGCCCCACGGATCATCAACCTGGACCTTTTCCCCGTTGCGCCACGTGATGTAGACGTTCCAGAAGAACGGAATCAGGGAGGCGCCCAGGACGAACGATGCCACGGTGGAGAACTGGTTCATCCAGGTGAAGTTGTCCTCCACCAGGTAGTCCGCATACCGGCGCGGCATGCCTTCGACACCCAGCCAGTGCTGGATGAGGAACGTCCCGTGGAAGCCAAGGAACAGCAGCCAGAAGTGGATCTTGCCCAGGCGCTCGTTCAGCATCTTCCCGGTGAACTTCGGCCACCAGAAGTAGAAGCCGGCGAACATCGCGAACACCACGGTGCCGAACACCACGTAGTGGAAGTGCGCCACCACGAAGTAGGAGTCCGAGACGTGGAAGTCCAGCGGCGGGGACGCCAGGATGATGCCGGTCAGGCCGCCGAACAGGAAGGTGATCAGGAAGCCGATGCTCCAGAGCATCGGGGTCTCGAACGTCAGCGAACCGCGCCACATGGTGCCGATCCAGTTGAAGAACTTCACACCGGTCGGAACCGCGATCAGCATGGTCATGAACGCGAAGAACGGCAGCAGCACGGATCCGGTGACGTACATGTGGTGTGCCCACACGGTTACCGACAGTGCGGCGATGGCGATGGTGGCGTAGACCAGGCCCTTGTAGCCGAAGATCGGTTTGCGGCTGAACACCGGGAAGATCTCCGAAACGATGCCGAAGAACGGCAGCGCGATGATGTACACCTCGGGGTGGCCGAAGAACCAGAACAGGTGCTGCCAGAGGACGGCACCGCCGTTTTCCGGATCGAAGATGTGGGCACCGAAGCGGCGGTCGGCACCGAGCGCGAACAGAGCAGCCGCCAGCGGCGGGAAGGCCATCAGCACGAGGATGGAAGTCACCAGGGCGTTCCAGGTGAAGATGGGCATCCGCCACATGGTCATGCCGGGGGCACGCATGCAGATGATGGTGGTGATGAAGTTGACCGCGCCCAAGATGGTGCCGAAGCCGGACAGCGCCAGGCCGAACACCCACAGGTCGCCGCCGATGCCGGGGCTGAACGTCGTGTTGGACAGCGGCGCGTAGGCGAACCAGCCGAACGATGCCGCACCCTGCGGGGTGATGAAGCCGGACACCGCGATGGTGGAACCAAAGAGGAAGAACCAGAAGGCCAGGGCGTTCAGCCGCGGGAACGCGACGTCGGGGGCACCGATTTGCAGCGGCATGATGACGTTGGTGAAGCCGGCGAACAGCGGTGTCGCGAACATCAGCAGCATGACGGTGCCGTGCATCGTGAAGAGCTGGTTGTACTGCTCTTTGGTCTGCAGGATCTGCATGCCGGGCTCGAACAGTTCGGCGCGGATGAGCAGCGCCATGACGCCGCCCAGGCAGAAGAACACGAACGACGCGATCAGGTACATGTACCCGATGGTCTTGTGGTCGGTGGAGGTGATCCAGTTGACGACGATGCGTCCCTTGGACTTAGGAACTACGGAAGCCTCGAGGGTTCCGGCAGGTGCGGTCTGGGTATAAGTAGCCACGTCGCTCCCCTTACTTAATTTCGTTCAGGTTCGGGTTGCGGTCGTACTCGACGCCAAGGAGACCCGTGTTGCCGGCTTCGCGCAGCTCGTTCATGTGGGCCTGGAATTCGGATTCCGACACCACCTTCACGCGGAACAGCATTTCGGAGTGGTACTCGCCGCAAAGTTCGGCACACTTGCCGTCGTAGGTGCCCTCTTTGGTGGGGGTGAACCTGATGTAGTTGGTCTTGCCCGGGATCATGTCGCGCTTCTGGAGGAAAGCGGGGACCCAGAAGGAGTGGATGACGTCGCGTGCGTTGAGTTCGAGGTCAACAGACTTGTTGACCGGCAGGTACAGGGTGGGCAGCTGTTCCTTATCGATGGTGTTGCCCGTGAGGTGCGCCTGCACTCCGGCCTCGTGGACGTCCTCTTGGATGACGTCGCCGGCCTTGTAGTTGAAGTCCCAGGCCCACTGCTTGCCGCGGACGTCGACAACGACGTCGGCAGGCTGGGAGCGGTTGTCAATCGCCTGCTGGTCACGGTCGGTGAAGTAGAAGAACACCACAACCATGAACAGGGGGATGGTCAGGTAAAAGACTTCAAGGGGCAGGTTGAAGCTGGTCTGCCGCGGGAACCCGACGGTGCCCTTGCGGCGGCGGTATGCAACAAGGCACCAGACGATCAGGCCCCAGGTAATGATGCCCACAACCAGGGCGGCAATCCATGAGTTGACCCAGAGGTCCATGATGCGGTCGGTGTTGCTGGTGGTGCCACGTTCAGTGGGCAGCCACCCTTTCTCTACCTCTGGCGAACATCCGGTCAAAACCAACGCGCCGGCAATTGCCAAGCTTGAGATCGTTGTGATCGTTTTGCGTCGGCTGCCGGTTCGGTTCTGCGAACTCACAGACGGCCCTTCCTACTTGTTGCTGTTGTCCGGGCAGCCTTGGCCGCCCCGGGCACACTAAAAGTTTTACTACTCGGTGTAGAGCTTACCGCTCCGCCGGGCGTTTCGCCCACATGTCGGCGCCGTGCCCCCGTACCGATATTTTCGGCAGGAAACCCGGCGCCGGCATCGGGCGAAATAACCGGCTTAGTGGAACGAATCCCCACACGCGCAAGAGCCGCCGGCGTTCGGGTTGTCGATGGTGAAGCCCTGCTTGGAGATGGTGTCCTCGAAGTCGATGCTGGCACCGCTAAGGTACGGAACGCTCATCTTGTCCACGACAACCTCGACGCCGTCATAATCCCGGACTGCGTCTCCGTCCAGGAGCCGCTCATCGAAGTAGAGCTGGTAGATCAGTCCGGAGCAGCCGCCGGGCTGCACTGCAACCCGGAGGCGCAGATCCGTACGGCCTTCCTGCTCGAGAAGACTGCGTACCTTACCTGCGGCGACGTCGGTCAGCTTGACCTCGTGGACGGGCAGTTCGTCACTGGCCGTGCTGGTGGTACCGGTGCTGTTCTCATTGGTTGCGGTGCTCATTTGGCCTACCTTCTTAGGACGGTCTGGCGGCGCCGCGCTGGCGGTGCCTGCCCCTACGGTTTCGGTATGGGCTATAGCTACATGCTACGCGGGGCGGAGGTGTAGCTCTAACTCCTGAACGTAACCATCGACGGCTCCCCGTTGTTCCCCGGGAACAGCCAGCGCCGCGCTCCCATCGTGCCCCGGGTCCCCTGAACCGGTCCTAGAGTCCCTGGTCGTTAATCCGGGCCAGGAGCAGGGCCTCGGCAAGGATGGCCTTGCGGAAATCGCCAAGGTGCAGGGACTCGTTCGCACTGTGCGCCCGGGAGTCCGGATCCTCCACACCGGTCACCAGGATCTGCACGTCCGGATACAGTTCCGTGAGGTCGGCAATAAAGGGAATGGATCCGCCGATCCCTGTTTCCACGGCTTTGACCCCCCAGGCCTCTCCCAGCGCCCACATGGCCAGTGACGCCGCAGGCGACGACGTGTCGGTCAGGAACGGGTTGCCGCTCTCCCCCGGCGTGAAGGTCACCTTCGCGCCGAAGGGTGCGTTTGCCGCAACATGCCGGCGCACAGCCTCCATGGCTTCCTCCGGGACCTGGCCAGGGGCGAGGCGCAGGCTGAACTTCGCCCGGGCGCGGGGCAACAGGGTGTTCGAAGCCGCCTCCACTGACGGAGCGTCGAACCCGATGATGGACAGGGCCGGCTTGGTCCACAACCGGGAGGCGATGCTGCCCGACCCGGCAAGCCGGACGCCGTCGAGTACTGAAGCGTCTGCCCGGTAGTCTTCCTCGGAAAGGTCAACCGTGGCTGTATCCCTTGCCACCAGTCCCTCGATGGCGACATTTCCTTCGTCGTCGTGCAGGGTGGCGATGAGGCGCGACAGGAGGGTGGGCGCATCCAGCACCGGTCCCCCGTACATACCGGAGTGCACGGCGTGGTCGAGGACCTGGACTTCGATGGTTCCGTCCACCAGGCCCCGCAGGCTGGTGGTCAGGGCCGGAACCCCCACCTTCCAGTTGCTGGAATCGGCGACGACGATGACGTCGGCGCGGAGCAGTTCCCGGTTTGCCTCCAGGAAAGAGCGGAAAGTAGGCGAGCCGGCTTCTTCCTCACCCTCAAAGAAGAACGTGACGCCGAGCCCCAGCGAGTTCCCGAGCACCTCCGTAACTGCTGCGTACGCCGCCAGGTGCGCCATGATGCCGGCTTTATCGTCCGCCGCGCCGCGGCCGTACAGGCGTCCGTCCTTCTCGACGGCGGTGAACGGTGCCGTCTCCCACAGACTCTGATCACCCGCGGGCTGGACGTCGTGGTGGGCATAGAGGAGGATCGTCGGCTTGCCGTCGGCGGCAGGCCGTTGGGCGACGACGGCGGGCCCTCCCGGGGTGCCGTCAGGCTTGTTGCAGCCAAGGATCTGGACGTTTCCGAGTCCGGTGCCGCGGAGCAGTTCCGCTACAGCTTCGGCGCTGCGTTCCAGCGGGGCCCGGTCAAAGCTTGGCCAGGCGATGCCGGGGATGGCGACCAGCTCTTTGAGCCGGGCCAAGGTCTGGTTGAAGGACCGGTCTATGGAGCTGCGAAGGTCTTCCGTCCGGTTGTTTCCGGCAAGGCCCGGTGATGGAAGGGCATTATGGTTTTGCGGCGTGCCCGTCGGCAATGAAGTCATGGCAAAACATTACCCGCGTCACATTGACTGCTTGGGACCAACGGTTGGCCTGGGCATGACTTCAGTTCCCCGCCGCAAGGTATTCTGTTCTGGTGTTCGGACGTAAAAAGGAAGCGCCCTCGGCGCAGCAAATAATAGACCAACAGGCTGCAGAGCCGGGGCGGACAGAGGGCTTGAGCGGCAAGGGTGCCCCAACTCCCACGCGTAAGGCACAGGAGGCGGCCCGCAGGCGGCCACTTGTCCCGGAAGACCGTAAAGCCTCGAAGGCTGCCGAGCGCCAGGCAATCCAGGACCAGCGGCTTAAGATGCGCCAGGCGCTGGACACCGGTGACGAACGGTTCCTGCCGCTGCGCGACAAGGGTCCGCAGAAACGGTTTGCCCGTGATTACGTTGACGCACGTTTCAGCCTCGGTGAGTACCTGATGTTCGGCGCCCTCGTATTCGTCCTGGTGTCGTTGGTGGTCCCGGCGTCCAGCGACTTGATGATCTACGTCCTCGGCGGGTTCTGGGTGATGTTCCTGGCCGTCTTCGTGGACGTGTTCATCCTGTCCCGCCAGCTTCGCAAGCGGCTGACCGCCAAATTCGGCGAGTTGGAGCGCGGAACCGTGTGGTACGGCTCCATGCGTTCCCTGCAGTTCCGCAAGCTCCGCCTCCCCAAGCCCCAGGTCAAGCGCGGCCAGTACCCGGCCTGAGCCCGCGGCGCCCTCCAACAGCCAACAAAACCCCGGCGGATATTCCGCCGGGGTTTTTGCTTTGAACCGTTCACGGCCTAGGGCCGGCGGCTCTTCGCCAGTTCGCGGTTGATCCGGGCAGCCCAGAACGGTCCTTCATAGAGGAAGGCGGTATAGCCCTGGACCAGGGTGGCCCCGGCGTCGAGCCTGTCCTGGACGTCCTGTGCCGTTTCAACGCCGCCCACGGCCACCAGGGTGAGGGCGTCACCGGTGACCTGCTTCAGGCGGCGCAGCACGTCGAGGGAGCGCTGCTTCAGCGGCGCACCCGAGAGCCCTCCGGCGCCGCACTTTTCCACCTCTTCCGCCGGCGTGGACAGGCCGCTCCTGGCGATGGTGGTGTTGGTGGCGATAATGCCGTCCAGCTTGAGGTCCAGCGCCAGGCGTGCGACGTTGTCGATATCCTCGTCGCTGAGGTCCGGGGCGATCTTTACAAGCAGGGGGACGTGGCGGCCTGCCGACCTGTCCGCTTCCTGGCCCACAGCCGTCAGCAGCGGCCGGAGCGACTCCACATCCTGCAGCAGCCGCAGGCCGGGGGTATTGGGCGAACTTACGTTGACCACCAGGTAGTCCGCAGCAGGTGCAAGGCTGCGGGCACTGACGAGGTAGTCCTCCACCGCATCGGCAAGCTCCACCGTTTTGGTCTTGCCGATATTGACGCCGATGACGGGGCGCACGCCCCGGTGCCGGCGCTGGAGGGCGGCGCGCGCGGCCTTGAGCCGCGGGGCCACGGCGGTTGCGCCGTCGTTGTTGAATCCCATGCGGTTGATGACGGCGCGGTCCTCCACCAGGCGGAAGAGCCGAGGTTTCTCGTTGCCCGGCTGGGCCTGCCCGGTGATGGTTCCCACCTCAACGTGGCCGAAGCCAAGCTCCGTCAGGGCCTCGATCCCATGGCCTTCCTTGTCGAAGCCGGCAGCAAGCCCGAACGGCGACGGAAAGGTGATTCCGAAGGCCGTGGTCTGGAGCGACGGTGCTGGAGCCGTCAGCTTCGCCAGCACCTTCCCCGCACCGGAGCGATGCGCCAGCCTGATGCCCTTGAATCCGATCTTGTGGGCGCGCTCGGCGTCCATCCATGAAAAGGCCAGCCTGAAGAATGTGGGATAAACGCGCATGCCTCTAGTTTTCCGCCTAGGAGGGCCCAGACCAAAATGAGGCGGGGCAAACCTGCAGCGGATTAGCATAAACGCATGGAATGGCAGCAGGACATCCTGGGCGCTGACTTCGAGTCGCACGCCTTCCGCGCCACGGGGCCGGACGGTGTGGAGCGCACTGCCACGCTGGTCCGGTTCCGCCCAGCACTGACGAAGTTGCCTCCATCCCCGGGCCGGCGCAGCGCCGTCCTGTTCCTGCATGGCTGGAGCGACTATTTCTTCAACGCGGACCTTGCCCGATTCTGGTCCATGGCGGGTTACGACTTCTACGCACTGGACATGCACAACCACGGCCGGAGCCTGCGTCCGGATTTCCCGGGCGGATACGTCGCCGACCTCATGGACTACGATGCCGAAATCGAAGCTGCATTCCAACTGATCGGCCAGGACGGCGCGGACCCCTCGCTGACCCTTATGGGCCATTCGACAGGAGGACTGGTGGCGGCGCTGTGGGCCAGCCGGCACCCCGGCCGGGTCTCCCGGCTGGTCCTGAACAGCCCGTGGCTGGAGATGCACGGCAGCTCACTGGTGCGGCGTGCGGCATCCAGGATGGTGGGACCGGTCGCGCGGTTCCGGCCCGAAGCCGTGCTTAGGCTTCCGGAACGGGGGTTCTACTGGCGGACCATCAGCAGCTCGGCCGACGGTGAGTGGACTCTGGATGACCGGTACCGTCCCCCGATGGCGTTTCCCGTGCGGGCAGGCTGGCTCAATGCCGTGCTGTCCGGGCACTCCAAGGTGGCGCGGGGCCTTAACATAGACGTTCCCATCCTTGTCCTGCTGTCCAGCGGCAGCGCCAACGGCCTCTTCTGGTCGGAAGAGATGCGGCGGACGGATGCCGTACTTGACGTCAACATCATCGCTACGCGTGCCCTCACCCTTGGCCGTACGGTGACGGTGGAACGCATAGACGGTGCACTTCATGACGTGTTCCTCTCCCGCGCCGCGGTGCGTGCCGATGCCTATGCCCGGTTGGCACGCTGGCTTAAGGCTTATGGCGACGACGAGCCATCCGAAAGTTGGACGAGCGGATGAGCAAAGGGCACGCGGGCCGGGAAAGAGCCGCTGCCCAATGGTCTGCCGACATCCTGGGGCCGCGTTTCGAGCAGCGCGTGCTGCCCCTGGAACCCGATGATGAAGGCGAAGTGTGCGCAACGCTTGTCCGTTGCACCGGCCAGGGACCCTGGCAGGGTACGGCGGAACAGCGGGCGGCTGTCAACGTGGTCCTCTACGTCCACGGCTGGGCGGACTACTTCCTCCAGGCGGAAGTCGCGGAGTACCTCACCGGGGCGGGGTTCCCTTTCTACGCCGTTGACCTGCGCAAGTTCGGCCGCAGCCTGCGCCCCTGGCAGACGCCTGGCTTCACTGACGACCTGGGAGTCTACGATGCTGACCTGGCAGCCGCCATCGCGGCGATCAGGGAGGACTTCGAGGAGGCCCTGGGACCGGGAGTCTTCCCCACTGTGCACGTCCTGGCGCACTCCCTGGGCGGGCTTATCACCGCCCTGTGGGCTGACCGGAACCCGAAGGCGGTGGGCACCCTGATCCTGAACGCACCGTGGCTGGAACTGCAGGGGAGCAGCATCATCCGCACCATTGCCATGCACCTGGTGGACCCGCTGTCCAGGGCCGATCCCCGCCGCCCATTGTGGCTTCCGGAGATGCCCGGCTACTGGCAGAGCGTCAGCAGCGAGGCCCACGGGGAGTGGCACCTCGACCCGCTGTGGCGCCCACGGGCGTCCTTTCCCATTCGGGCAGGATGGGCCAAGGCAGTCCTTGCCGGCCACGCCGCGGTGGAACGCCGGCTGGACATCCGGGCCCCGGCCCTGGTCATGCTGTCGGACCGCACCCGCATCCAAATCGAGTGGTCGGCGGAATTGATGGAGGCGGACGCCGTCATCGATGTCGAGGAAACAGCCCACCGTGCGCTCCGCCTCGGACGGCGGGTGGCGGTGTTCCGCTATCCCGGTGCCATCCACGACGTTTTCCTGTCCCGCCGCGGGGTGCGGGAGGAAGCCTGCCGGGACCTCGCGGCGTGGCTCAGGGGCTACCCGGCCTGAAGGCCGCCTCCTGCCGGAACCGGCGTACTGCCGGCGGGGCGTGGACCCTAGGATCCCGCGGGTGCGGCGGCATCCACCGCCCCGCCGTACCGGCGGTCCCGCCGGGCGTACTCCTCCACTGCCGCCCAGAGCGTCCGGCGGTCGACGTCGGGCCACAGCGTGTCCATGAAAACGAACTCGGCGTAGGCGGACTGCCAAAGCATGAAATTGGACAGCCGCTGCTCGCCCGAGCTGCGGAGGAACAGGTCCACGTCCGGCAGGTCCGGCTCGTCAAGGTACTTCTGGATGGTCCGCTCGGTGATGGCACCGGGCTTCAGCCTGCCCGCAGCAACCTCGGCGGCGATGGCCGAGACCGCGTCGGTAATTTCAGCCCGGCCGCCGTAATTAACACACATGGTCAACGTGCAAGTGCTGTTGCCCGCGGTGAACTCCTCGGCCTCTTCCAGCTCCCGGATGACTGAGCCCCACAGCCGCGGCCGGCGGCCGGACCACCGGACGCGCACGCCCCATTCATCGAGCTGGTTTCTTTGCCGGCGCAGCACATCCTTGTTAAATCCCATCAGGAAGCGTACTTCCTCCGGAGACCGGCGCCAGTTTTCCGTGGAGAAGGCATAGACGCTGACATACTCGATGCCGAGTTCTATCGCCCCTGCCATGACGTCCAGCAGCGCCGGCTCGCCTGCCTTGTGCCCTTCAATCCGGGGCAGTCCGCGCTGGTTGGCCCAGCGCCCGTTGCCGTCCATCACGATCGCCACGTGGCGGGGAATGAACTCTGCGGGGATGGAGGGCGCCACGGCTCCGGAGGGATGAGGGTACGGTGCAACCACCGGGTGGGTGCGCTTTCGGGACGCGGGGTTCTTTTTGCCGAGGGCCACTGTCAGCTTCGCTCCACATGTTTGAGGGACTTCAGGACTCGTTCGAGATGCCATTGCAGGTACGCCGCCACCAGGCCCGCAGCTTCTTTCCGGTGTGGCGGAAGGGAGCCGTCCGCCGTGGTCCAGTCGCCGGTGAGCAGTGCCGCCAGGAGGACCACGGTTTCCGGCGCAGGAGCCGGTGATCCTGGGGGCCTGCAGCCGCTGCAAACCATCCCTCCCAGCGGCGCTGAGAAAGCGGTATGCGGGCCGGGAACCCCGCAGCGGGCGCAGTCCGTAAAACTGGGGGCCCAGCCGCCGGTGGCCAAGGCGCGCAGCAGATAGGAGTCGAGGATCAGGCCGGCGGCGTGTTCATCCCTGCTCAAGGCGGCCAGGGCACCCACCAGCAGGTTGTACTGAGCAGTTCCTGCCTCCCCGTCGACGTCGGTGAGCTTCTCCGCCGTCTCGGTCATCGCGGCCGCCACCGTATACCGGCCGTAATCGGCGGCAATGCTGCCGCCGTAGGCGCCCTTGG
Organism: Paenarthrobacter sp. NEAU-H11; assembly: GCF_050573415.1. Taxonomy (NCBI): domain Bacteria; kingdom Bacillati; phylum Actinomycetota; class Actinomycetes; order Micrococcales; family Micrococcaceae; genus Paenarthrobacter; species Paenarthrobacter sp. NEAU-H11. The sequence continues at coordinate 169,481 of NZ_JBNZGA010000005.1, forward strand.
CCACCGCCTGGGTGACGATGTCCAGCGTCTTGCCGGAAACAAGCTGCAGGTCCGCCACCATAAAGGGCTCAAGGCGCGCTCCAAACCGGCTGCTGGTGCGCCGGACCCCCTTGGCCACAGCCCGCACCTGGCCGTGGTGCTTGGTCAGGAGGGTGATGATCCGGTCCGCCTCGCCCAGCTTATGGGTGCGCAGTACGACGGCGTCGTCCCGGTACGCGCGGGAGGCGAAAGAGTGTTGGGCCACGCCTTATCTTCCCATCCTTTGCAGGCACCATTCCGCCGGCCGCCACCGGGCGGGGCTCCGTTGTGCCGCCGGCGGGTCCCGGCGGCTCAACGGTGCGGCGTCAGGCCCGGGCGTCCCGGATGGCGCGGTTCACGGCGGAAATAACTGCCTTCAGCGAAGACATGCTGGTGTTGGCGTCAATGCCCACGCCCCACAGGACCCGCTCCCCCACGGCGCACTCGACGTAGGCGGCGGCCATGGCATTGCCGCCCTCGGACAGGGCGTGTTCGCTGTAGTCGAGGACCCGGACATCCACGCCGTCTTCCCGCAGGATGCTCAGCAGGGCCGCAATGGGGCCGTTGCCGGTCCCGGTACGCTGGACCTGCACGCCGTCCACGGTGAGCGAGGCGTGAAGCGTCATGCCGCCGTCGTCATCCGTTTCTGTCTTGACAGCGCCCAGGGAGTAGCGTCCCCACTGCCCGTCTGCCTTCCCGGAGGGCAGGTACTCATCCTGGAAGACCTGCCACAGCTGGGCGCCGCTTACTTCGCCGCCAACGGTGTCCGTGCGCTTCTGGATCACGCCGGAGAATTCGATCTGGGCGCGGCGCGGCAGGTCCAGGCTGTGCTCGTTCTTCAGCAGGTAGGCCACGCCGCCCTTGCCGGACTGCGAGTTGACGCGGATAACGGCCTCGTAGCTGCGGCCCAGGTCCTTGGGATCCACGGGCAGGTACGGCACCTGCCACGTGAAGTCTTCCACTGCCTTGCCGGCGGCCGCGGCGTCCCGCTCCAACGCCTCGAAACCCTTCTTGATGGCGTCCTGGTGGGAGCCGGAGAACGCGGTGAAGACGAGGTCGCCGCCGTAGGGTGAGCGCTCGGGGACGGGGAGCTGGTTGCAGTACTCCACGGTCCGGCGGACGTCGTCGATGTTGGAGAAGTCGATCATGGGGTCGATGCCCTGCACAAACAGGTTCAGGCCGAGGGTCACCAGGTCGACGTTGCCGGTCCGCTCACCGTTGCCGAAGAGGCAGCCCTCGATGCGGTCGGCGCCCGCCATATAGCCCAGTTCCGCGGCCGCTACGCCAGTGCCGCGGTCATTGTGGGGGTGCAGGGAGAGGATGATGCCTTCGCGGGGATGCAGGTGGCGGCTCATCCACTCGATGGAGTCGGCGTAAACGTTGGGGGTGGCCATTTCCACGGTGGCAGGCAGGTTGATGATGACCTGGCGGTCCGCGGAGGCTTCAAAAACATCAGCGACGGCGTTGCAGACCCGCACAGCGTATTCCAGCTCAGTGCCGGTAAAGGACTCCGGGGAGTACTCGTAGGTCACGTGCGTGTCCGCTAGGGTTTCCTCGTACTTCCTGCACAGGCGGGCGCCCTGGAGTGCGATGTCCAGGATGCCGTCCTCGTCCTGGTTGAAGACAACCCGGCGCTGCAGGACGGAGGTGGAGTTGTACAGGTGGACGATGGCCTGCTTGGCGCCTACCAGGGATTCGTAGGTGCGCTCGATCAAGTGCTCGCGGGCCTGGGTGAGGACCTGGATGGTGACGTCGTCCGGGATGTGGTTGCCCTCAATGAGCTGGCGGACAAAGTCGAAATCCGTCTGGGAAGCAGAGGGAAAACCTACCTCAATCTCCTTGTAGCCCATCCGTACCAGCAGGTCGAACATCTTCATCTTGCGGGCAGGGCTCATGGGATCGATCAGCGCCTGGTTCCCGTCACGCAGGTCCACCGCACACCAGCGGGGGGCTTTGGTGATGATCTTGTCCGGCCACGTGCGGTCCGGCAGCTCTACCTTGATCTGGTCCTGGAACGGCGTGTAGCGGTGGGCGGGCATTCCTGAGGGCTTCTGTGCGTTTCGCATTACTATCGGGGCCTTTTCTGTGGTTCTTCGGTGAAAGGGTGGCCGGGCAACACAAACTCCGCAGCGAGGGTGGGCCTTGCGCTAGATCGCGTCTGAGGCCTCGCCGCGGCAGCTAAGAAGAAGGAGCTCTGCACGCACCTTTTGAGGGTAACACGCGTGCGTAAGATGAAAGGGCACTACCGTCCGTAAAGTCCACCATGCAGACGCCGCCGGGTATTCGACCGGGCCGCGGCCCTTCATCAAAGGAGTTTCAGTGCCCATATCGGGGATCGACCTGTCCACCATCGACCACACGGTCCGGCCGCAGGATGACCTGTACCAGCACGTCAACGGTGCCTGGCTGAAGGGCGCGGAAATCCCTGACGACCGTCCGCTTGAGGGAGCCTTCACGGCGCTCCGGGACGGTGCAGAGATCGCGGTCCGGGACATCATTGAGGAGGCGGCGGCCAAGGGTGACGCCGCCAGCGGAATCGAGCGGAAGATCGGCGACCTCTACAACAGCTTCATGGACGAGACCGCTGTGGAAGCCAAGGGCATGGAACCGATCCGGCAGAGGCTGGCGGCCGTGTTCGCCACAACCACCGTGGCTGAGCTCGTGTCCCTGGCAGGGCGGCTCTTCCGGGCCGATGTTGGGGGGCTCTTCTATATCTACCCGGCCCCCGATGCGGGCAACCCCGACCGGATCCTGCTGTACACCGGACAGGGCGGCCTTGGCCTGCCGGACGAGTCGTACTACCGGGAAGAAAAGTTCGCGCCGACGGTTACGGCGTACAACGCACACGTGAAGACCATGCTTGAGCTGGCCGGCGTTGCTGACGCCGGGGCCGCCGCCGGGCGGGTGGTGGAGCTGGAGACCAGGCTCGCATCCCACCACTGGGACAAAGTCACGCTTCGGGACCCGCAAAAGACCTACAACCTGAAGACGGCGGATGAAGCGTCCGCGCTGTTCCCCCTGCTCACCACATGGTTCGAAGCCGCCGGCATCGACGAGGCCAAACGCCGGGAAATCGTGGTGAGCACCCCGCCGTTCTTCGACGGGGCCGCAGCGCTCCTTGGGTCCGAGCCGCTGGCCCACTGGCAGGAATGGCTCGCCATGCGGGTGGTGAGCGCCGCGGCCCCCTACCTTTCGTCGTCGTTCGTGGATGCCAATTTCGCCTTCTACGGGACCACCCTCAGCGGCACCCCGAGGAACAAGGACCGCTGGAAGCGCGGTGTCGCCGTCGTCGAAGCGGCGCTTGGCGAAGCCGTGGGGCAGATCTACGTCGCCCGGCATTTCCCGGAGACCCATAAGGCCCGCATGCAGGCGCTTGTTGCCAACCTGATTGAGGCCTACCGGCAGAGCATCACCGCCGTGGGCTGGATGGGAGACGCCACTAAGGCGGAAGCGCTCCGGAAACTTGAGGGGTTCCGGGCGAAAATCGGCTACCCGGAGGAATGGATCGATTACTCCGCCGTGGAGATCGATCCGGCTGACCTGCTGGGCAATGTGGAACGTGCACACAATGCCGACGTCGACAGGCACCTTGATGAGGTGGGCAAGCCGGTGGACCGCAACAAGTGGCTCATGACCCCGCAGACGGTCAACGCGTACTACCACCCGATGATGAACGAAATCGTGTTCCCGGCAGCGATCCTGCAGCCCCCGTTCTTCACGGCCGATGCTGACGACGCCGTGAACTATGGCGGCATCGGGGCTGTCATCGGGCACGAGATCGGCCATGGTTTTGATGATCAGGGGTCCCAGTTCGACGGCGGCGGGGCGCTGCGGAACTGGTGGACGGACGAGGACCGGGAGGCTTTCGAAGAGCTCACCGCCAAACTCGTAGCCCAATTCGATGCCCTGTCACCCTCCGCGGCGCCAGGACACAACGTCAACGGCCGGCTCACGCTTGGCGAGAACATTGGCGATCTGGCAGGCCTGGCGATCGCCTACAAGGCCTACCAGATCAGCCTTGACGGAAAGGAACCGGAGGTCCTGGACGGCCTGACCGGGGAGCAGCGCTTCTTTGCCTCGTGGGCCGCCGGCTGGCGGCAGGTCATTCGGCAGGAGGAGGCTATCCGCCGGCTCGCGACGGACCCGCACTCCCCTAACGAGTTCCGCACCAATGCCATTGCCAGGAACCTCGACGCCTTCCACGAGGCATTCGAGGTTTCCGAACAGGATGGCATGTGGATGCCTCCCGCGGAACGCGTCAGCATCTGGTAATGACAAGGCACAGCGGGACCCGCCTTCCGGCGGTCCCCGTTGTGCCTTGTCACAGACTGTTCCGTTGTGCCGCTGGGGCCCGGTCCGCTAACGCTCGATGAGCATCGGATTGGCCTGCTGGCAGGCCGCATCCTTGGCTGTCTGGTTAACGATGTCTTCGGGCAATACGGCCGCCCCGTAGGTGGTGCCGGCGGTGAAGTCGGTACCGAGGTATACCTGGACCCCTGCGATGTTCGGGGCAGGGAGCATTTGTTCAGCGGGAATACCCAGCATTGCGGCAACATCCGCTGCCACGTCCGCGAAGTCCGGGCCGTAGTAGACCACTGACTGCGCCACAGCCGTCGCCTCAAACCGGCCGGCCTGCGCGAATCCGCCGGCGACCAGGGCCTGGACTATTTCCTGGGCACGGCCCGGGACGCCGCTGCCGTTGGCCACCGTGACAGGCTGCAGGGCTTTGTCGTAGGGCGGGGGCGCAGGCGTGGTTTCCGTGGGGGTCGGGGGTGCCGACGTCTCCGTTGGCGCAGGCGACGGAGCGGTTGGATCGGTCAGGTCGACGTCCTGCCGCATTGCCGAGAAGAGCTGGGAACCTGCGGGCTCGGCAATCTGGAGCCTGTTCGGATCCAGCACCGCGGGGGTGGTGGGCACAGCCACGAACGCCACCTTGCTGACGTCGATGTCCTTGAGCCGGGACCCGATGGTGAGCAGGCTGGGCACCGAGGCCAGCCCTTCATCGACGGTCAGGTTCTGGGTTACCACGTCGGCGATCTTCAGCATCTTTCCCGGATCCGAGAGCGTACCGTCGTCCTTGATCTTGCGGGTCAGGGAGGACAGGAACCCTTGCTGGGCCTTGATCCGGCCCAGGTCGCCGCCGTCGGCAAAGGCATGCCGGGTGCGCAGGAACGCGAGGGCCATCTCACCCTGGACAGCCGAGGTGCCGGCCGGCAGCCGGAGGCGTGAGTCAGGATCGTAGACGGCGTCACTGATGCACACCTCCACACCCCCGACCGCGTTGGACAGTTCCTTCACGGCATTGAAGTCAGCCATCATGAAGTGGTCCACTTCCAGGCCGGTGAGTTTGTTGACGGTGTCCACGGCGCAGCCAATGCCTGCTTCAGCCATGGCTTCATTGATCATCACACCGCTGCGGGCAGGATAGACCTGGTTGGTTTTCGGGTCCTTGCACTGCGGGATGTCAACCAGCAGGTCCCGCGGGAAGCTGATGACGCTGACGCGCTTGTTGTCCTCGGAGATGTCCATCAGCATCATGACATCGGACTTGCCGTATCCGTTGGAGTCATCCGCGGTACCGTATTCGGAGTTCTTCCCGTCACGGGTATCGGAACCGAGGATGAGGATCTGCATCCGTCCGGTGGCGTCGCTCACGGATTCGTTGCTGCCGCCACCGGCGTTCAGGGGCGCTTTGGAAATGTTGCCCTGCAGGCGCAGAAACCAGAAGCCCGCGAAGGCGAGGCCGCCCACAATAGCCACTGACAGGATGGCCGTGACCACCTTCAGCCACACCGGCATTCCGCTTATGCGCCCAAGATGGCGGGCTGCACCGACGGTACCGCCGTCGGCGTGGCGGGATACGGGTCCCGCTCCGGCGGGACCATCGAGTCCGTTGTCGCGTCTGTCGCGGCCTAGCCCCACGTGGTGAACCTTCCTCTAAAAACCAAATCCGGCCCATTTTAGTGGCCCGGGCTGGGAAAATGCCGGGCGGCCTGCGCCGGCGGAGCCGAAACGGCTCAGAAACCCAGCTTGACCAGCTGTTTCGGGTCCCGCTGCCAGTCCTTCGCCACCTTCACGTGAAGGTCGAGATAGATCCGCGTGCCCAGGAGCGCCTCGATGCCCTTGCGTGCATTGGTGCCCACTTCACGCAGCCGGCTGCCGCCCTTGCCGATGATGATCGCCTTCTGCGAGGGACGCTCAACGTAGAGATTGACCCGCACGTCAAGCAGCGGGCTGTCTTCGGGCCGGTCTTCGCGGGGAACGATTTCCTCCACAACCACAGCGAGCGAGTGCGGAAGTTCATCGCGGACACCTTCCAGCGCCGCCTCGCGGATCAGTTCTGCGACCATGACGGCCTCAGGTTCGTCCGTCAGTTCACCGTCGGGGTACAGCGGGGGCGACGGCGGCATGTGGCTGATCAGGACGTCAGCAACGGTGCCCACCTGGAAGCCGTCGGTGGCAGAAACGGGAACGATGTCCTTCCAGCCGTCCTCCCCCATCACTTCCCTGCCGAGGGCTGCGACGGCCAGGAGCTGTTCCGTCAGGGCCTGGCGGTCCACGAGGTCGGCTTTGGTGACGATGGCGATCACGGGCTTGCGGCCAACCGCCGCGAGCTGGGCGGCAATGAATTTGTCTCCGGGGCCGATCTTTTCGTTGGCCGGCAGGCAGAACCCAATCGCATCAACTTCGGCCAGCGTATCCGCCACGAGGTCATTAAGGCGCTTGCCAAGGAGCGTCCGCGGGCGATGGAGGCCCGGCGTATCCACGAGGATGAGTTGTGCGTCCTCGCGGTGAACGATGCCGCGGATGGTGTGGCGGGTGGTCTGCGGTTTGGCGGACGTAATGGCCACCTTCTTGCCCACCAGCGCGTTCGTCAAAGTGGACTTGCCCGCGTTGGGCCGTCCCACCAGGATCGCAAATCCTGCGTGGAAACCGCCGAAATCGTCCTGGCCTTCGGCCTTATTTTTCTTGCTCACGTGAAACTCCCTGCTGGGTTGCTTCCGCCTCGTCGAAGAGATCTTCAAGGTCAGTGTCTTCTTTTGCCAACGGTGCCGCAATAATGTGGCTGACGCGGTTTCGGCGGCCTTCAAGCCGGTCGGCCCGCAGGGACACACCGTGCACTTCCACGGAGCTCCCCACAATGGGAACGCGGCCCAGGGCCTTGGCGAGCAGGCCGCCGACGGTGTCCACTTCGTCGTCGTCAAGCTCAATGCCGAAGAGCTCGCCGAGGTCGTCAATCCCCATCCGCGCGCTGACCCGGTACGAACCGTCCCCCAGCTCCACGGCCTCCGCGCTTTCGGTGTCGTACTCGTCCACGATTTCGCCCACGATTTCCTCGATAAGGTCCTCGAGGGTGACCAGGCCGGCCGTTCCGCCGTATTCGTCGATCACGATGGCCACGTGCGTGGACTCTTTCTGCAGCTCCCGGAGCAGGTCGCTGACAGGTTTCGACTCCGGTACGTAGCGAACGTCGCGGGCGAGCGATTCCACCAGCGGCGGCTCCTCGTTGGGCGCCAGCTCATGGATGACGGCGGCAACATCCTTCAGGTAGATGATGCCCAGGATCTGGTCGGTACTGTCGCCGATCACCGGAATCCTGGAATAGCCGGAACGAAGGAAAAGCGACATGGCCTGGCGCAGGCTTGACCCCGCTTCGATGGTAAGGATGTCGGTCCGGGGCACCATGACGGCGCGGACAAGGGTGTCACCGAAGTCGAAGACGGACTGGATCATCTCAGCCTCGGTGTCCTCGATCATGTCCGACTCGCTGGCGCGCTCCACGAGTTCACGGAATTCCTGCTCGCTGAAGAACGCCTCGTCGCCGCCGGGGGCCCCGGGGGCCGCCGTGCTTCCAAGCCTCACCAGCCAGCCCGGGATGGGCCCCAGCACCCAGGTGAGGAAACGGATCGTCGGCGCGGTGAAGCGGACAACAGCGGCTGCGTGCAGCCGTCCGAGTTGCCGCGGGGAGACACCAACAATGACAAAGCCCAGCAGGGCCATAATCCCGGTTGCTGCAAGGCCCGCAAGCCAAACGTTGCTGAGCAGGCTGTAGAGCAGGACGGACACGGCAACGGCGGACGCCATTTCGAACCAGATGCGCCAGAACCTCAGGGCGCGGATGTGCGCCACAGGCTGGCCGAGGATGCGCCGCAGGGCGGTGCCGCGGCTCTTGACCAGGGCTTCCTCGGCATCATGGCGCGGGATGAAGTTGAACGCGGCCTCCGCCGCGGTCAGCACCGCCGCAACGGCCAGGAAAACCAGGGCCATTGCCACGAGGAGCAGGGGCGTCACTGGGTGGTCTCGGCAGGCGCTTCTTTGCCCGTGAAGCCGGACAGCAGCTCACGCTGGAGCCCGAACATCTCGGCCTTTTCCTCGGGTTCGGCGTGGTCGTATCCCAGCAGATGCAGGATGCCGTGGGTGGTCAGCAGCAACATCTCGTCCTGGAGGGGGTGGCCGGCGTTTTTGGCCTGCACCCGGGCCACCTGGGGGCAAATGGCAATGTCGCCCAGCATTCCCTGGGGCGTGGGCCGGTCAGGCGTACCCGGGGTCAGCTCGTCCATGGGCACGGACAAAACATCCGTGGAACCTGGCTCGTCCATCAGTTCGATGTGAAGCTTCTCCATTGCAGGCTCATCCACCAGGAGGATGGACAGTTCAGCCTGCGGATGGATGTAGAGCTGTTCGAAGATGTACCGGGACAAAGCAACGAGTTCAGCTTCGTCCACCTGGACACCGGACTCGTTGTTGACCTCGATGCTCATGCGTGTTCCCCCCGCTTGCCGGCGCCGGTCGAATGCTTTACCCGGCTGCGCTGTGCCTCATCCCAGATGCTGTAGGCGTTGACAATATCCCCCACCAGGCGGTGCCGGACAACGTCTGCGGCGTCCAGCACCGAGAAACTGACGCCTTCGATACCCTGCAGGATCTCCGCCACAATACGGAGCCCGGAGCGGGTGCCGAAGGGCAGGTCAACCTGGGTGACGTCGCCGGTGACCACCATCTTGGAGCCAAAGCCCAGCCGGGTCAGGAACATCTTCATCTGCTCGGGCGTGGTGTTCTGCGCCTCGTCAAGGATGATGAAGGCGTCATTGAGCGTGCGTCCGCGCATGTAGGCCAGCGGAGCCACTTCGATGGTGCCCGCCGCCATCAGCCTGGGAATGGACTCCGGGTCCATCATGTCGTGCAGCGCGTCGTAGAGGGGGCGCAGGTAGGGATCAATCTTGTCGCTCAGGGTTCCGGGCAGGAATCCCAGCCGTTCCCCGGCTTCAACTGCCGGGCGCGTCAGGATAATCCGGCTGACCTCTTTTTGCTGAAGCGCCTGCACAGCCTTTGCCATGGCCAGGTAGGTCTTCCCTGTTCCGGCCGGGCCAATGCCAAAGATCACCGTGTTGTTGTCGATGGCGTCGACGTAGGTCTTCTGGTTCAGCGTCTTGGGACGGATTGTCCTCCCGCGGCTGGAAAGGATGTCGTGGGTCAGAACATCCACGGGGTTCTGCAGCGACTGGGTACGCAGGAGGGCCACGAGCTGCTGAAGGACAGCGGGACTGATAACCGTGCCGCGGGCCACCAGGCCGCGGACCTCGTGGAGGAGCCGCATGATGCGGGGCACGTCGCTGGCAGGACCAGTGATGGAAAGTTCATTTCCGCGGACGTGGAAATTGACGTGCGGGAACTGTTCCTCGATGAAGCGCAAAGCCTCATCGTGGCTGCCCAAGGACTGGACCATCTGGTCGGAGTTGTCGAAAAGTACAACCTCGGTACGGCTGCCGGGCAGGGAATGGGGAAACTCCCCCGCAGCGCCTTCGCCTGTGTTGAGCCGGCGCTTTCCATTCGCTGATTCAGTCATGGTGACGGCCCGCAGGCCCGTGATCCCCTCAAAGTACGAAAATAATGTCCACCGCAGGGCCGGCCACCGCATCCGGCGCGCCTTGCCCAAGCGGTCCCTCCATCTTACGCCAGTACGGCGTCAACACCGGATGAGGCAACCAGCCACGGACCAGGGCAAGGCGGCCTTCAGGCGCGGAGGCTGCGTCATTAGGTATCAACTTCATATCGGCCTCATATCGTTCCCGTTGCAGTTGGCCCCGGGGACCATGGCAGGGCCGTACGGTCCAGCGCCCTGTGCCATGCTGGAAATCCAGCTTCATTGCTGGACTACCGCCGCCCGGAAGCGGCCCAGTTGCGAAAGGACAGGCAACCAAACGTGCCGGCATCAGCTGCGCCCCTGAGGGCAGGACGACGCTGGGGCCGTGCGCGCCCTGCGGTCCTCGCAGTGGTTCTGGCAGTGGGCCCGCTCCTGGCGGGGTGCCTGGCCGAGCCCAATCCTGCACCTACCGGCCTCCTGAACTCCGGGCCTGCCGCCACCGGCACCGCACCATCCACCAGCGCCCCCCTTGAAACCACGCAGTCCTCCAACAAGGCGCCGGTGTACTGGATTGGCCGCACCGGCAGCAGCGTGTTCCTTTACCGGGAGTTCCGGGACGTGCCGGAGCAGGAAAACCCCGTGACGCGTGCCCTGCGGGCGATGATGAAGGATAAGCCGCTTGATCCGGACTTCTTCACCCCGTGGCAGAATCCCAGCAAGCTCGCCACCTCGATTTCCGGCAAGGACGTTATTACGGTGGACGTGTCCGAGGACGCGTTCAACAGCAACCTCGACGCTGACATGGCGGCCCGTGCCGTCCAGCAGCTTGTTTATACGGCCACGGCCGCTGCGGCCAGCTCCGGGCTCATTGACTCCGGGCAGCAGATCCGGGTGCGGATCCTGGTGGACGGGCACACGGACTACGTTGCTTTCGACCACATCCAGCTGGGTGACCTCATGACGAGGGGCGCGGGCATGGTGGCGCCCGTCTGGATCATCGATCCGCAGGAAAATGTGGAAATTGCCGACGGAAGCGTGAAGATCACCGGCCGCAGCACCCTGGCCGGCAGCAAGCTGCGCTGGCAGATCCAGCGGGCGGAGCAGGACGGCAACAAGGTACCGTTCCTCACCGGAGAAACAACGGCCTCCGCCCAGCCCGGACAGGGAGGGATCTTCACGCTTGCCCTCACGCTGCCTTCCGGCGACTACGAGTTGCGCGTGGCCCAGGCCGGCGCCGACGGGCAGCCGGACCAGAACGAGGACTCGCGGGCTTTCAAAGTCCGCTAGCCCGCACGCTGCAGCTTCGGCGGCCTGCTCAACCGGCAGGCTCGGCAGCATGCGCCGCCCAGCGGCCCAGGACGTCGCTGGCAAGCACGACGGCGGCGGGGCCGGCGGTGGATGAGCGCAGCACATGGTGCCCCAGCAGGGCCGTGACAGCACCCTTGCCGCAGAGCCGGGTTACTTCCCGGGGACTGATGCCGCCTTCCGGCCCAACGATCAGGAAGACTTCGCGGGGTTCCGTTGGGGTTCCGCCGCGCTGCCACGCTTCCAGCACTGTCCGCAAGGGCCTAACCGCGTCCTCGTGCAGGATGACGGCAAGCCCTGCGGCCTCCACGAGGCCGGCCAGCGCGGCGGTGTCGACGACGGGCCGCACCTCGGGAACCCAGGCGCGGCGCGCCTGCTTGGCGGCTGCCGTGACCACGGACTGCCATTTGGCGTGGGCCTTCGCGGCCCGGTCGCCTTTCCAGCGGACGATGGACCGTTCGGACTGCCAGGGTATGACGGCGTCGATCCCGAGTTCAGTTGCCGTCTCAATGGCAAGTTCGTCGCGGTCGCCCTTCGCCAGCGCCTGTACCAGCACCAGCCTTGTTACCGGCTGCGGCTCAACGGCCACGGAGGAGCACTCAACATCCAGCCCGGAGGGGGACGCCGCAAGCACCTTTCCGCTCATGCGCGTCCCGGCGCCGTCCACGATGTCAACGGGCTCGCCCGGGGCAAGCCGCTTCACCGTGACGGCGTGCCGCGCCTCGGGCCCCTCCAGGACAAAGACTTCCCCCGCCACCAGCTGGTCAAGGGAACCGGGAGGAGTGAAAAAGACCGGGTTGCTCACCGCTACAGGTTACCGAGCCGGTCCCGGAGCTTGGCGAACATGCCCCCGCTGGCCGCAAGCTTGCCCTCGGTGATCTGTTCACCTCGCATCTTGGCAAGCTGACGCAGGAGGTCCTCCTGCGCGGCGTCCAGCTTGGCGGGAGTCTCGACCTGGAGGTGCACTTTCAGGTCGCCGCGCCCGTACCCGCGAAGGTGGGTCACGCCAAGTCCGCGAAGGGTGATGATCTCGCCGGACTGGGTGCCCGGCTTGACGTCGATCTCCTGCGGTCCGTCGAACGTTTCCAGGCTCACCTCGGTGCCCAGGGCTGCAGCGGTCATGGGAAGGTGCAGGGTTGCGTGGAGGTCGTCGTTGTCCCGGACATAGGTGGCGTCGTTGTTCACGCGGATCTCGACGTAGAGGTCGCCGGCGGGACCGCCGGCGGGACCTGCTTCGCCTTGGCCGGAAAGCTGGATGCGGGTTCCGGTGGCTACGCCGGCGGGAACCTTGATGGTCAGCGAACGGCGGCTGCGGATGCGTCCCTGGCCGCTGCACTCATTGCAGGGGTCCTTGATGACGGTGCCGAAGCCCTCGCACGTACCGCACGGGGCGGCGGTCATGACCTGTCCCAGGATGGAGCGCACGGCACGCTGGACCTGGCCGCTGCCGCCGCAGATGTCGCAGCGTTCCGGATGGGTTCCCGGCCGGCAGCACGAACCTTCGCAGGTGGGGCACGTGACGGCCGTGTCCACTTCCAGCTTCTTGTTGACGCCGAAGACAGCGTCGCGGAGTTCGATGCGGACACTGATGAGTGCGTCCTGGCCGCGCCTGACGCGGGAAGCCGGGCCCGTTGTTCCGCCGGCCCCGAAGAAGGTGTCGAAGATGTCCTGGAACGCGAATCCCTGGCCGGCGTAGCTGCCTCCGCCGAAGCCGTTGTCCGTGCCGTTCTCGTTGCCGGTGGTGTCGTAGACGCGGCGCTTCTGCGGGTCCGAAAGAACCTCGTAGGCGTGGGTCACGGCCTTGAAGCGGTCCGACGCGTCCTCACCCGGGTTGACGTCCGGGTGGAGCGTGCGCGCCAGCTTGCGGTAGGCCTTCTTGATCTCTTCTCCCGTGGCCTCCGGTGAGACTCCAAGGACGTCGTAGTGGCTGCTCAAAGTTCGTATCTCTTCCTTGTTGTACTGCCTGCAGTTGGACTGCGGGAAATGATCTGCATGCCCGGGAACGGGAAAACGTCAGGGTCCCAGGATCCGCGAAAGGTAGCGGGCAACGGCCCTGACTGCGGCCATGGTGGTGGGATAGTCCATCCGGGTTGGTCCCAGGACACCAATTTTCGCAATGTGGTCCGGACCGTACCCCGTGGCAACGACGGACGCCTCGGCAAGGCCGTCGTAGGGATTCTCGCGGCCGATGCTGACAGCCACCCCGCGGTGGTCCTGCGCCATTTCGCTCAGCAGGCGGAGCATGACCACCTGTTCCTCGAGTGCTTCCAGGACCGGTCCGATGCTGAGCGGAAAGTCCACGTTGGAACGCGCAAGGTTGGCGGTGCCCGCCATGACCATGCGGTCTTCCCTGCTGCTCTGGGCCAGGCCTTCGAGGCCGACGGCGAGGGCATGGGCGGCCTGCCTTTGCCCCGGGCCGGCTGTGGCCACCACTGCCGGCAGGGACTGGGCGAGCTGGTTCAGCGGAGTGCCGGCAAGGGAGCCAAGGAACCGTGCCCGCAGGGTGGCGAGGGCGTCGTCCCCCAGGTCCTGGCCGACGTCGATAACGCGCTGTTCCACTTTGCCGCTGTTGGCGATCAGCACCACCAGCACCTTGCGCGGCGCGAGGAGGACGAACTCGATATGGCGGACCAGTGCCCGGCTCAGGTGCGGATACTGGACCACGGCAACCTGGTTGGTCAGCTGCGACAGCAGGCGGACCGTGCGGTCAAGGACGTCGTCGAGGTCGTCAGATCCTTCCAGCAGCGACTGGATGGCCCTGCGCTCGGCCTGGGACAGCGGTTTGACCGCCGAGATCTGGTCCACGAACAGCCGGTAACCCTTGTCAGTGGGGATACGTCCGGCGCTGGTGTGCGGAGCGGTGATCAGGCCCTCTTCCTCCAGGGCGGCCATATCGTTCCTGATCGTTGCGCTGGACACACCGAGATGGTGCCGCTCCACCAGGGCCTTGGACCCGACGGGTTCCCGGGAGTGGACGTAGTCCTCCACGATTGCACGCAGCACTTCAAGTTTGCGTGGCTCGCTCACACTCCACCTCCATCCAGGGTTCGGGGCGGCCGCGCCGCCCGCGCTGTGCCACCTCAAGGGTTAGCACTCGACATGCCTCAGTGCTAACAGTCTATTATGACTCCCGCCGTTGCTAGCATTGGTACCGCTCCGGGCGAAATCCGGACCTGTGACCGAACGCTAGGCGGAGTGAAACCATGCAGTACCAGAACTGGGGCCCACGCGACTTGTCCGCTCCCGCAAAGACTGAACTGCCCGAGGTTCCCGTTGAACGGGGAATGGTCCTTGAGGACGTCCAGTCCGGCTGGGTGGGCGCCGTGACCCGGGTGGAAAAATCCGGCGGCATGCACGTGGTTGCCCTGGAGGACCGGCGCGGTAAATCCCGGTCCTTCCGGCTTGGTTTCGGATTCCTCCTCGAAGGCCGGGCCATCAAGCTCCTGCCCCCGGCCCCGCGGCAGGCCGCCGGCGCCGTCGCCGGCCGGACCGCCTCCGGGTCCGTCCGCGTCGCCGGCCAGCGGGCACAGGTGGCCAAGGCCAGCCGGATCTGGGTGGAGGGAAAGCACGACGCCGAACTGGTGGAAAAGGTCTGGGGAGACGACCTGCGCGTGGAGGGCATCGTCGTCGAACCCCTGCACGGCATTGATGACCTGGCGGGGGCCGTCGCAGCGTTCAGGCCCGGACCGGGCAGGCGCCTCGGCGTCCTGGTGGACCACCTGGTGCCGGATTCCAAGGAATCCCGCATTGCGGACGCCGTCATGGCCTCGCCGGGAGCTGCAGGGAACGTCCTGATTGTGGGTCACCCTTACGTGGACGTGTGGCAGGCCATCCGGCCCGCGGTCCTGGGCATTGAGCAGTGGCCGGTAGTGCCGCGCGGGCAGGATTGGAAGACCGGCATTCTCGCAGCGTTCGGCTGGCCCCATGCCACAAAGGAGGACATCGGGCTTGGCTGGCAGAAACTGCTCGGCGCCGTCCGAACGTACGCCGACCTGGAAGCCTCGCTGCTGGGGAGGGTCGAAGAAGTCATCGACTTCCTCACCGTGCCCTGAAGGACGGTTCTGCCCCGGCCCGCGCATCCCGGGGCAGGTATGGGGCCGGTACCAAGTATTCTTGGTACTGCGGATCCTGCAACATTGCAGGCCGCCGCACCCAATAAGCTTTCTTAGCCGGCACCATTGCACTTCAGAAGGAACAGACTGTGGCAGAAAACGCACGTGATCACAGGGACAGCCCGGGCGGCCAGGGCCGTTCGGAGTACCACGGCGTTCCCGCGAATGCGCTGCCCCTGACAGCCAGCGAAGACCGGCAATGGGCCACCATGGCGCACTTCGGGGGCATCCTGGGCTGCGTTCCGTCGCTGCTGATCTACCTGATCTTCCGGGACCGCGGGCCCTTCACGGCACAGGAATCCAAGGAAGCCCTGAATTTCAGCCTGCCGCCCACCATTGCTGCCCTGCTGGCGAACATCCTGGTGGTCTTCGTCCCCGTGATCGGCAACATCTTTGCCGTCATCGCCACCCTCATCTGGATTGCGCTCACCTGCTTCTCGGTGGCGGCCGGCATCCATGTCAACCGTGGCCAGCCGCACCGTTACCAGTACAACCTGCGCTGGATCAAGTAGCGGCTGCACGGGTCCACGCCCGCGGGGGCGCGGACCCACGTTGCTTTGTGCCGTTCAGTCCGGCAGGACCCGGCGGACCACCGCGTCTGCCAGCAGCCTGCCCTTGAGGGTCAGGACCAGCCTGCCCCTGAACGCGGCAGCAGGATCCACGAGGCCGTCCGCGATCAGCCCCGCAACCTCATGGCGTCCTTCTTGGCCCAGCGACGATACTTCGAGGCCGGACTGGAGACGGGCCTCGAGCATCACACGTTCGACGTTCCGGGTCTCCTGGTCCAGGGTTTCCCTGCCGGCCGCCGGTGACACTCCCTGTGCGAGGCGTCCGGCGTAGGCCGTGGGGTGTTTGACGTTCCACCACCGCACGCCGCCCACATGCGAATGGGCGCCGGGGCCGATCCCCCACCAGTCGTCGCCCCGCCAGTAGGCGAGGTTGTGGCGGCAGGCCTGCTCCGGCGTGCGGGCCCAGTTGCTGACCTCGTACCAGCCCAGGCCGGCTTTGGTGATGAGGTCGTCGGCGAGTTCGTACTTGTCGGCGTGGTCGTCGTCGTCGATTCCTGGAACCTCGCCCCGGCGGATCTGGGCGGCGAGCTTGGTTCCCTCTTCGATGATCAGCGCATAGGCGCTGATGTGGTCCGGCTGGTAGGACAGTGCCGTCTCCAGGGAGTAGCGCCAGTCGTCCAGGGACTCCCCCGGCGTGCCGTAGATGAGGTCCAGGCTCACAGCCAGTCCCGCGTCCCGGGCCCATTGCACAACCTGCGGGACTCGGCTGGGCGTGTGGGTCCGGTCAAGCACTTTGAGGACATGCGGCACAGCAGACTGCATCCCGAAGGAGATGCGGGTGAAGCCGGCTTCCTTCAGGATGGCAAGGGATTCAGGCGTGACGGAGTCCGGGTTCGCCTCCGTGGTGACTTCGGCGCCGGCCTCGATTCCCCACTGTCCGATGGCGCGGCGCAGGATCAGGGCGAGGTCCTCGGCGGGAAGCAGGGTGGGTGTGCCGCCGCCGAAAAACACCGTGCTGAGCGGTCGCGCAGGAAGCCCTGATTCCGCCAGGACCCTGGCTGCCAGGGACACTTCGGAGGCGGCCGTGGCGGCATAGGCGTCCTGCGAGGCCCCGCCGCCGAGCTCCGTGGCGGTATAGGTGTTGAAGTCGCAGTAGCCACAGCGGACGGCACAGAACGGAATGTGGACGTAAAGCCCGAACGCCCGGCCCGCCGCACCGTCAACCGCCTGGGGAGGCAGGAGACCGTCCGACGGCGCCGGGTCGCCGAGGGGAAGAGTGCTAGGCATTGCAGGGGCCTCCGGTGGCGCCGGCCGCTGTGACCACTATTTCTTGGCCTTGTCCTTGGACTCGTCCGTGGTGAGCGCGGCGATGAAGGCTTCCTGGGGGACCTCAACGCGGCCCACCATCTTCATGCGCTTCTTGCCTTCCTTCTGCTTCTCCAGCAGTTTGCGCTTACGGGAGATGTCGCCGCCGTAGCACTTGGCCAGGACGTCCTTGCGGATGGCGCGGATGCTTTCCCGGGCGATGATCCTGGAGCCGATGGCCGCCTGGATGGGCACCTCGAACTGCTGGCGGGGAATGAGTTCGCGCAGCTTGGTGGTCATCATGACGCCGTAGGCGTAGGCCTTGTCGCGGTGCGTGATGGCGGAGAAGGCATCCACCTGTTCGCCCTGGAGCATGATGTCGACCTTGACGAGGTCCGCCACCTGGTCGCCGTCGGCCTTCCAGTCGAGCGAGCCGTAGCCGCGGGTCTTGGACTTGAGGATGTCGAAGAAATCGAACACGATCTCGGCGAGCGGCAGGCGGTAGCGGATTTCCACCCGGTCCTCCGAGAGGTAATCCATTCCTCCCATGACGCCGCGGCGGCTCTGGCACAGCTCCATGATGGCGCCGACGAATTCGTTCGGCGCAAGGATGGTGGCCGACACCATGGGCTCGCGGACCTCGGAGATCTTGCCGGAGGGGTATTCGCTGGGGTTGGTCACGTGGACCACTTTCTTGTCCTCCAGCGTCACCTCGTATTCCACGTTGGGGGCCGTGGAAATCAGGTCCAGGTTGTATTCGCGTTCCAGCCGCTCGCGGGTGATTTCAAGGTGGAGCAGTCCCAGGAAGCCCACCCGGAACCCGAAGCCCAGTGCCGCGGAGGTCTCCGGCTCGTAGACCAGGGCGGCATCGTTGAGCATCAGCTTCTCCAGTGCATCGCGCAGCACCGGATAGTCCGTGCCGTCCAGCGGGTACAGGCCGGAAAAGACCATCGGCTTGGCATCGGCGTAGCCGGGCAGGGATTCAGCGGCCGGCTTGGCGAGGTTGGTGACGGTATCGCCGACCTTGGACAGGCGGACGTCCTTCACTCCGGTGATGAGGTACCCCACCTCGCCGACGCCCAGGCCCTTCGAGGGCGTCGGCTCCGGGGAGCTCACGCCAATCTCGAGGAGTTCGTGCGTGGCCCGCGTGGACATCATCTGGATGCGCTCGCGAGGGTGCAGCATGCCATCCACCACACGGACATAGGTGACCACGCCGCGGTAGGTGTCGTAGACGGAGTCGAAGATCATTGCGCGGGCCGGGGCATTGGCGTCACCCTGGGGAGCCGGGAGGTCGCGGACAATCTTGTCCAGCAGCGCTTCAACGCCCATGCCGGTTTTTCCCGATACCCGCAGCACGTCCTCCGGTTCGCCGCCGATCAGGCTGGCAAGTTCAGCCGCGTACTTCTCGGGCTGTGCCGCAGGAAGATCGATCTTGTTCAGGACCGGGATGATGGTCAGGTTGTTTTCCATTGCCAGGTACAGGTTGGCGAGGGTCTGGGCTTCGATGCCCTGTGCCGCGTCCACCAGGAGGATTGCTCCCTCGCAGGCCGCGAGGGAGCGGGAGACCTCGTAGGTGAAGTCAACGTGTCCGGGCGTGTCGATCATGTTCAGCGCGTAGCTGACGCCATCCAGCTCCCACGGCATGCGGACAGCCTGGGACTTGATGGTGATGCCGCGCTCGCGTTCGATGTCCATCCGGTCCAGGTACTGGGCCTTCATGTCGCGGGACTGGACCACTCCGGTGAACTGCAGCATCCGGTCGGCCAGGGTGGACTTACCGTGGTCAATGTGCGCGATGATGCAGAAATTCCGAATGATGGCCGGATCTGTCGCGGCGGGCACCGGGGCGGTGCGGGCCATGGGAGACACGCAGGGTCCTTACTGTTGGCATTCACTGATGGCTTTGGGCAACCAGGCAGGACGCGCCGATGGCACGCTGCGGCCCGACCGCACATTTTCAACCTCCAGTGTCCCACGTCAGGGCCCGCGCCACCGCATCCTGAGCGGAGTTCCTGCCTTCACTCTCCCGTACCGGGGGCGGTTATAGGGTTGCTGGATGGTTCTCAATCTCCGCTCCCTGCAGGATGCCGTCAGGACAGGCCTCCGGGCACTGCGCAACGCAGCCAGGACGTCCCCGGCGCCTGGCCCCGACTCCTCCCCCGGCCGGGCGGCGCCTGTGCCCGGCAACGCCCGCCTGCCGGCCGCTGCCCGCGGCGGCGCCGTGGATGGCGATGTATATCCCGGGGACTTCCAGGGCCGGTCCAGCGTCCGCTACGCACCGAGGCCCGATGGTGAACCGGATCCGGGCGAGGTGGTGTGGGCGTGGGTGCCCTACGAAGAGGACCACAGCCGGGGCAAAGACCGCCCCGTGCTTTTGGTGGGCCGCAGCGGCAGTTACTTGTTGGGAGTCATGCTCACGAGCAGGGACCGTGTCCCCGAATCGGCCGTGTCACAGGACTATGTGGACCTGGGCGCCGGCGCATGGGACAGGCAGGGCCGGGCCAGCGAAGCCCGGCTGGACAGGATCGTGCAGCTTCGGCCGGACGCCATCCGGCGCGAAGGTGCTGTCCTGGACCGTGCGCGCTTCGACACCGTGGCGGCCGGACTGCGCAGCCGACACGGCTGGACGTAAACGCCGAAATGGCCAGCCCTGCCGCTGACCTGCTATTCTTTGTAGCTGTGTGTCCGTGCAGGTCGACGGCCACTGATGGTTGGCCGCCATAGGTATCCCCACGCCGCTCAGTCAATGGCCAATCTGAAAGCCCTCTAGACCATTTCCGCATTAAAAAGAGAGTTCACACGTGGCGAATATCAAATCCCAGAAGAAGCGCATCCTCACCAACGAGAAGGCACGCCTGCGCAACAACGCAGTCAAGTCCGAGCTGAAGACGGCCATCCGCGCCGTCAACACCGCCGTTGAGTCCACGGACAAGGATGCAGCTGCTGCTGCCCTGGTTGCTGCCAGCCGCAAGCTGGACAAGGCTGTCAGCAAGGGTGTTCTGCACAAGAACAACGCAGCGAACCGCAAGTCGGCGATCTCCAAGAAGGTCAACGCACTGTAAGGTTTCCAGTTCAACTGAACTGATGGTTGTGGCCGGTCCCCTCGGGGGCCGGCCACACATCTTTAAGGCCCTGAATTGCGGCCCCGGATGCCAGGCTTGGGCCCGGATCGGAACGGAACTGTCAGCGGCCCTGGACCGACATGGCGATCACCGTGACCGCATGCTCCACTGCATACACAGGATCACGCGAAAGCCCCTTGACCTGCGCGTCCGCCTCGGCCGTGGCCTGGATGGACCTGACCAGGCCATCCGGGGTCCACCGGCGGACGTCGCGCTGCGCCTGCTCCACCAGCCAGGGCTGCATGCCCAGTTCCGCGGCAATCTGGCCAGAGGAGCCCGACGCACCGGCAACGCGGGCCACGGTACGGAGTTTTGCGGCCAGCGCGGCAACAAGCGGGACGGGGTCTGCTCCCGTGGCGAGGGCATGACGGAGCGTGGACAGGGCCAAAGGAGCGTTGCCGGCCATTGCCGCGTCCGCCACCTTGAACGCCGTCGCTTCAATGCGTCCACCGTAGTAGCGGTCCACAATATCTGAAGTCACGGTGGTCCCGGCATCGGCGATGAGCTGGCTGCACGCCGCCGCAAGTTCCGAGAGGTTTGCGCCGACAGCGTTGACCAGGGCCTGCACCGCGTCCTGCTCAATACGGCGGCCGCCGGCCTTGAACTCGGCCGCCACGAAGGCCACCTTGTCTGCGTCTTTCTTGAGGGGCTGGCAGTCCACCACGGGCCAGCCGTCCTTCTTGATTGCGTCCAGGAGTTTCTTCCCACGGACTCCCCCGCCGTGCCGCAGGACAAGGACGGCATCGGGTTCCGTATGTTCTACGTACCGAAGCGCGTCAGCGAGGAAGGCGTCGTTCATGGCCTCGACAGCTTCGACCTCGATGAGCTTGCTTTCGCCGAACAGCGACGGGCTGACCTGCATCAGCAGGGTGCCGGGCTCGTACGCGGCCGCATTGATGCGGCTGACCTCCACGTCCGGGGCTGTTGCCCGGACCTGGGCACGGATGTGGTCCATGGCCCTGATGCCCAGGTACTCCTCCGGGCCGCTGACCAGCACCACCGCAGCGGGCTTTACATCCCGCCAGGAGGCCGCATTCGATGCCGGGGAACGGGTTGCTCGCTTCTGCGCAGCGGCCATCGTGGGTTCCTTCCGGAAAGTCTTGTGGAGGATTCCAGCCTGCCACGTCCGGCCGTCCGGTCCAAGCCGGCAGGCGTCAGTGGCACCACGGGCCGGCTCGGCCCGGGCCCTGACCCGCGGCCAAGGCCGTCCAGGGTACCGACTTGGCGCGATTCAAGGGCCTCGATCAGGGCTACAACGCGCCGATGGGAAGCCAGGACGCAGCGGCCGAACCTGCGGGGCCGGGACGCCGCCCACAGCGTTCCTAACGTGAGGGCTGACAGGAAGAGCATGGTGAGCAGCCCGGCAACGCCTTCCGGCCACGGAAGTGATGCGCCCGGGAGCTGTGAGGTGAACCTTGCCGTGGCTGCAATGCCGGCGCTGAAGATGCCCGCTACGGCGATCAGGGCTGTGGCGGGCCAGGGAGCCGGAATTACCAGGGGCACGGCTGCGGTCCCCAGAAGTGTCACCGGAGCCACCAGGGGTGAAGCGATGACATTGGCCAGCAGCGAGTACGTTGAGAATTCGGGTTGCAGCAGCACTGTAACCGGCCCGCACATCAGTTGCGCCGACAACGGCACTGCGACCCCGGCCGCCACCCAACGCGGAATGAACACCGGCGTCCAGTCGATGATGCGGCGCCCGAGGACAATGATCCCCAGGGTGGCCAGGACGGACAGGAGGAAACCGAAGCTCGATCCCAGGCCCGGGTCGATCAGCAGCAGCGCGATGACGGCCACGCTCAGGAAGCTGAGCCCGCGTCCGGACCGCCCGCCTGCCAGTGAGATCAGTCCAACACCTCCCATCAGCGCCGCCCGAAGCACGCTCGCATCGGGACCCACAAGCACCACGAACAGGCCCAGTCCGGCCCCGGCCAGCACAGCAGCCGGCACCCGGGGCAGGCGGAGGCTGCGGCAGGCCAACAGCAATGCACCGAGGACCAGGCTGCAGTTGGCCCCGCTGACAGCTGTCAGGTGCGTCATGCCCACACCTTTCATGGCGTTCTTCAGGCCCTCATCCAGCGCGCTGGTGTCTCCCGTGACCATGCCGGGAAGCAGGCCCGCTGGATCAGGGGAGAGGAAGGAAGCTGCGGCAACAAGCCGTTCCCGCAGTTCCTTGGCCGATCCCTGCAGTAGCGGAGATTCGTTGGGCCGCCCGGGCGGGGAGGAAGCAGTGAGGGTGCCGGCCTCCTCCCTGCCCGGATCAGGAGGGCGAAGCTTTCCTGCGGTGCGGACCAGCTGGCCCGGCACAAGGGTTGCCCAGGCCGGGCCGCCCATAACCACAAGGTGGGCACGCGTCCTGAGCAGGACGCCGCCGGTGCTGACATCCCGTGTCCAGACGGGCACCGACCAACGCTCGGGCGGTCCTGCCTGGCCGGGTGCCGCCAGTGCGCGCGGGGCTCCCGCCACTTCGACCACGGCCACCACCGACTTCCCGGACGCAATCGCCGCCGCCAGCGGGCCCTCGGACCTCTGGCTGGACGCGACGGCCGAGTGCGATGCCGCGGCGGCAGCCAGGAAGAGTGCCACCGCGCTGGTGGCCAGGAAACTCCGCCGAACCGGAGTATTTTTGGCTGCCGGCGCCCCTCCTTCGCAGGCCCCGCCTCCCGATGCCCCCGTTCCCCCGGTACGGGTTCCCCCTGCCGGGTTTGCCCGTAGCCTGCGCCGGCGGAGGCCGGGCAAGGAGGGCCGGGCCGTGCGGAACAGCAGGAGCAGCCCCAAGGCCACCGCTGCGCAACATACGACCGCCAGGGCTGTAGGGTCCAGCCAGAGCCCGGCGACTGACGCAGCCCACACCGCGGCTGCCGGCAGGGTGAGGCGGACGTCTGTGCGGCGGCGCGGGGCCTCACCGGGGGTGCCGGTGGTTGTCCCTGCCCCGTCCTTCACTGCCCGCGGCCAGGTGTCCTTTAGGATCCGGCTCCAATATTCCAGGACACGGTGCCGGAAGGGCACTGCAAGCCCCGGCCTCCGGCGCTCGAAAGGAGCATCCCCGGAGCGGACTGCCGGATTGTCACGGGTCCCGGGAAGGCGGGCGCCTGCTTCACGGCTGCCCCCAGGACCGGGTGGAGTAGCCGGTCCTTTCACAGCGGACTGCACGTAACGGCTCCAGGGACTCGTCCGGGAGGTCTTCCTGCCACTACCCATCGGGATCACGGTTCACCCGGGCCTTCTCATACCGGGCCTCCCCATACCGCCAGGGCCTCACACCGTCACCAGTGGCAGCAATGCTTCAAGCATCTTGGGTCCCACGCCGTCCACGGCGTCCAACTCCTCGACGTTCTTGAATGCCCCGTGCTCCTTGCGCCAGTCCACGATTCGTTGGGCAAGGACAGGACCCACTTTCGGCAAGGCGTCCAGCTCCTCCACGCCCGCCGTGTTGAGGTTGACTTTTCCTTCCGGCGGCATTGCACCGCTGCCGCCATCCTGGCCAGCGCCATCCGGCCCGCCTGCAGGGACCTCCTCCCCTTCCCGCGGAACATGGATCTTCTGGCCGTCCTCCACGGCGAGGGCAAGGTTCAGGCGGTTCAGGTCGGCTCCCGGCGCCCCGCCTCCTGCTGCCGCGATGGCCTCGTGCACCCGGCTTCCTGCGGGCAGTTGAACCACGCCCGGCCTTGCCACTGCCCCGGCCACATGGACCACTACCGAGCCTGGGGATTCATCGCCGCGGGCGTCCCTGGCAGCTTCAGGATCACCTCCGGTCCCCTGGTCCCCCGCGGGGGCGCCGTCCGCCACCGGACCACCGGGGCTGATGCCGCTGAGGGGCAGGATCTCCGGACGGCCTGATGCCACCTGCCACCAGAACCATGCCCCCGCCGCAACAGAGAGGATGCCCAGCAGCACAGCGAGGCGCGGCCCCAGCCGCCACCGGAGCACGGATCCCACGGGAGTGGCGGCGGCAGGGTCCAGGTCCTGCCGGGAACCGGCGGGTGGGGAGTGCGGGGAGGCCCCCGGCGGGTCCCCGGCCGGTCCCCGGTACTCAAAAGGACCGGGCCCGTTACCGTTCCGGAGCAGCCCCGCGGGAGCCTCCCCGAGGGCGGCCTGCAGGCGATTCCTGGCATGGCGCGCCGGACCACCTGCTTCTCCAGCGTCCCGCCGTGACATGGCTTCACGCTAGGGAAACGTCCGGGCGCGGCAACAGGGCAGGTACGCGTTATGTGGAAAGGCCTGCCGAACGGCTGCCCGTTTCCGTCAGCTCTTCCCCCACGATCACGGCCAGGACCCCCAGGCCGGCATGGGCCGCGAGGACAGCGGGAAGCGGGCTGGTCTGGGCCGGCGGGCGCCCCGGCAAGGCCAAGGCCAGGCGTGCAGCCAGGTTTTTGGCTTCGTCGGGATTGCCGAAATGGTGGATGGCAAGGTGGACGGCCGATGCCGGCCGGCCGGCAGCATCGGCGGCGACGATCTCTTCCAGGCGCGCAACAGCCCTTGCAGCAGACCGCACCTTCTCAAGCAGGACAATCCTGCCGCCCTCCACCGCCAGGATCGGCTTGATGGCCAGCATCGTCCCCAGCAGCGAGGCGGCTGCACCGATCCGGCCCCCGCGGCGCAGCTGCTCCAGGCTCGGGACGTAGAAATACACCTTGGTCCGTCCTGCCTGTCCAGCCGCGGCAGCGGCAACGGCCGCAGCGCCACCGCCGTCGGCCGCTGCCCCCACTGCCGCCTGGACGGCCATGCCCAAAGCCATGCCAACGGTGCGGGAGTCCACGACCTCCACCGGGATGTCCACCCTCGCCGCAGCCAGCCGGGCCGCGTCCGCCGTCCCGGACAGGTCCCCGGAAATATGGATGGAGACTACCGCCTCGAAGCCCTTTTGCCGGGCAGCGCGGTAGGCCTGCTCGAATTGGCCGGGCGAGGGCCGGGAGGTCTTAACGGAGGTCCCGGCGGCCAACGCCAGGGCGATGGTTTCGGAGATGTCGTCTTCGCCCTCGCCATAGATCTCCGACCCAACCATCACAGGCATCGGAATGACCGTCAGGACGCCGTCGCCCGTGAGCGCGGACACCCACTCCGGCGGCAAGGCAGCTGCGGAATCAGTGACCACGGCAGTACGCACGACGGCGCCCGGCCGTGTTCCGGAATCGTCCCGCCTGGCAGCCTCCTGCCTGGCGCGCATGGCCGCCAGGCGTGCGCGGAGCCAGGGCCAGGCGGCGGTGTCGCGGTCGGGCAAGGGGGCCTCCTGGTGTCACTGCAGGCCGCCGGAGCTGTTCCGGCGGCCCGGTCCGGCTAGGCCGGGACGATGTTGACCAGTTTAGGTGCGCGGACAATCACCGTGCGGATGCCGCGGCCGTCCAGTGCCCGCTGGACATTCTCCGACGCAAGCGCCAGTTCGCGCAGCTGGTCCTCGGAGACGTTCGGGGACACTTCCAGCCTGTCCCGGACCTTGCCCTGGACCTGGACCACTGCCGTGACGGTGTCCTGGACCAGCAGGGAGGCGTCATGGGCCGGCCATCCCGCATTCGCGACGGAGGCCGGGTGGCCCAGGACGTTCCACATGTCCTCAGCCGTATACGGCGCGAACAGGCTCAGGATCACCGCGACGGCCTCAGCGGCCTCGCGCACAGCGGGGTCGGCGCCGCCGGCACCGGAGGCTGCGTCTATGGTCTTGCGGGTGGCGTTGACCAGCTCCATCAGTTTGGCCACCACCACGTTGAACTTGTTGGCGTCCAGCAGCGCGGCGGCGTCGGCGATGGTCCGGTGCGTAACGGAGCGCAGTGCGCGGTCGCCGCTGGTGACGTCGACGCCGGGTTCGCTCGCCACGTCCTGGGCCAGGCGCCACGCCCGCGCCAGGAACTTGGCGGAACCGGAGGGCGAAACGTCAGCCCAGTCCACGTCGTCCTCGGGCGGGGAGGCGAAGATCATGGTCAGGCGGACGGCATCCACGCCGTATTTGTCCAGCTGCTCGCCGAGGTCCACACCGTTGCCGAGGGACTTGCTCATGGCTTTGCCGCCGTTGAGCACCTGCCCCTGGTTGAGCAGGGCGCTGAACGGCTCGTCGGCGTCGATCATGCCGAGGTCGTGGATGACTTTGGTGAAGAACCGGGCGTACAGCAGGTGCAGGATCGCGTGCTCAACGCCGCCAACGTACTGGCCCACCGGCATCCAGTCGTTGATTTTCTCCGGGTCGAAAGGCCCTTCCGTGTAGTGCGGCGAAACGAAGCGCAGGAAGTACCACGACGAGTCCACGAAGGTGTCCATGGTGTCGGTGTCCCGCTTGGCCGGGCCGTGGCAGGAAGGGCAATCCACGTTGACCCACGCTTCGGCAGCAGCCAGCGGAGAGGTGCCCTTGGGCGACAGGTCTTCACCGCGCAAATCGGACGGCAGCGTGACGGGCAGCTGCTCGTCGGGGACAGGAACCTCGCCGCAGGACGGGCAGTGGATGATCGGGATCGGGGTGCCCCAGAACCGCTGGCGGCTGAGCAGCCAGTCCCGCAGGCGGAAGTTCACGAACTTCTCACCGGTGCCCTGGCGTTCCAGCATGGCGATCGCGGCCGGGATGGCCTCCGCCTTGGGCAGGCCATCCAGCCCGCCCGAGTTGATCAGGGTGCCCTCCCCCGTGGTAGCCGTGCCGGAAACGGCAGGATCCTCCTCGCCCGTGTCCAGGACTGCCCGGACAGGCAGGTCGAAGGTGCGGGCGAAGTCCAAGTCGCGCTGGTCGTGGGCCGGCACGGCCATGATCGCGCCGGTGCCGTAGTCGGCCAGGACGTAGTCAGCGGCCCAGACGGGAAGCTTCTCCCCGTTGAGCGGGTTGACGGCGTACCGGCCGGTGAAGACGCCGGTCTTCTCCCGCTCAGTGGACTGGCGTTCAATCTCGGAGAGTGCCTTGACCTGCTCGCGGTATTCGTCCAGGGCCGCGGCGTGCTCCCCGGTGACGAGTTCGACGGCGAGCGGCGCGTCCGCGGCCACCACAAAGAACGTCGCGCCGTACAGGGTGTCGGGGCGGGTGGTGAAGACAGTCACCTCCTTGGCGGGCTTGCCGCCGTCGGCCTCGATCACGAAGTTGACGTGGGCGCCCTCGGAGCGGCCAATCCAGTTCTTCTGCATGGCCAGGACGCGCTCGGGCCAGTGGCCGCGGAGCTGCTCCATGTCGTCAAGCAGCCTGTCGGCGTATTCGGTGATCTTGAAGTACCACTGGTTCAGGGACTTCTTGGTGACGGTGGTGCCGCAGCGCTCGCAGGCACCGTTGACTACCTGTTCGTTGGCCAGCACCGTTTGGTCCTTGGGGCACCAGTTGACCGGGGAGTCCTTGCGGTATGCCAGCCCGCGCTCGTAGAAACGCTTGAACAGCCACTGGGTCCAGCGGTAGTACTCGGGATCCGAGGTATGCAGCCGGCGCGACCAGTCGGCCGAGATGGCGTACCGCTTAAAGGACGCGGCCTGGGTGTCGATGTTGGCGTAGGTCCACTCGCTGGGGTGGGCGTTGCGCTTGATGGCAGCGTTTTCCGCCGGAAGGCCAAAGGAGTCCCAGCCGATCGGGTGGAGGACGTCGAATCCTTTCTGGCGCAGATAGCGGGCCACCACGTCACCCATGGCGAACGCCTCCGCATGGCCCATGTGGAGGTCGCCCGAAGGGTACGGGAACATATCCAGCACGTAGCGCCGCTCCCGGGACCCGTCGTCGACAGGGGTGAAGACCTTAAGGTCTTCCCACACCTGCGGCCATTTGGCCTCCATCGCCGTGAAGCTGTAGATGCCCTCCTCGGCCACCTCCGCTGACACTGTTGCTGCTGTTCCGGTCTCTGTCTCCGGCTGAACGCCCACTGCTGCCCTCTTCTGTTCTGTTACGGCATCTGTGCTGCCATAACGGCCTGATCCTCCTGCTGTCACCGGACGCTCCCGGACACACAAAAGCCCCTCACCATGGAGGGGCTGCCGCACGCTATCCGTTGGTCCGGATACCGGGCGGCTGGCTAAGCAGAAGGATCGCACGCATGAAACCACTTTAGCGCACCCGCGAAGGAACACCGCCGGGGGCCTGCCGGGAATGACGGCCTCCGTCAGGACCCCGAGGGTACGAGTCCCCCTACTGGAACGGCCCGCAGGATTACGTGTCCCCCTACTGACGCAACCCGCAAAACCACGTGCCCTCCCCTACCCCCCTACAGCTGCGAACTTGTGTGCTTTCCCCCCTTGCCAACAGTGGCAGGGCAGGTGCATTGTAATGACCAAGTCTGAGGGGGAAACTGACTGGTCTCCGGCGTAGGAGCCTGAAATGTATTCATGCCAGTTACACCCGCAGCAAAGTAGCCGCGGGTCTTACCCTTCGTCTAACCCCGGCCGAGAATCCAACGGGTGACGAACCATGTTTGGCTGGGTTACCCGGTTCAGCATGCAGTTTCGGATTCTGGTTCTCGCGATCGCAGCGGGCCTTATTACTTTTGGCGTAGTAAACATTCCACATATGGCTGTGGACACCATGCCGGAGTTCGCCCCCGCACAAGTCGAGATCCAGACCGAAGCCCTCGGGCTTTCCGCCGCTGAGGTCGAACAGCTCATCACCGCCCCCATGGAGGCGGACCTTCTTAATGGCGTGGCCTGGCTGGACGAGATACGCTCCAAGTCCGTTCCCGGCCTGTCGTCCATCGAACTCGTCTTCGAGCCCGGTACGGACGTCCTGCGTGCACGCCAGCTGGTGGCGGAAAGGATGACGCAGGCCCACGCGCTGCCCAACGTCTCCTCGCCGCCCCTGATCATGCAGCCGATGTCGTCCACGAGCCGCGTGATGATGATCAAGATGAACTCCACCGAGCTCTCGGGCATCGACATGTCCGTCCTGGCCCGGTGGAAGATCAAGCCGCGCCTGATAGGCATCCCGGGCGTCGCAAACGTGTCTATCTGGGGCCAGCGCGAACAGCAGCTGCAAGTTGAAGTCACTCCCACGCAGCTCCGCGACAAGGGCATAACCCTTGAGCAGCTGGTCAAGACCACGGGCAACGCCGTCTGGGTTTCGCCGCTGAGCTTCCTGGAGGCATCCACGCCGGGTACCGGCGGCTTCGTGGAGTCACCCAACCAGCGCCTTGGCATCCAGCACGTCCTCCCTATCCGCACCCCGGCCGACCTGGCAAAGGTCAGCGTGGAGGAAGCGGACCCGCCGGTGCTCCTGGGCGACATCGCCCAGGTCAAGGAAGGCCACCAGCCGCTGATCGGGGACGCCGTGGCCGGCTCAGGTGCAGGCCTGATGCTGGTCGTCGAAAAGTTCCCGGGCACCAACACACTGGAAGTCACCCGCAACGTTGAAGCCGCGCTGAAGGACATGGAGCCGGGCCTCACCGGGATCCAGATCGACACGTCCGTCTTCCGGCCGGCAACCGGCGTCCAGGAATCCGTCGACAGCCTGGGCCTCTCCCTGCTCATCAGCCTGCTGATTGCCGTAGCCCTGTTCTGGCTGCTTTTCCGCTCCTGGCGTGCGGCTGTGATTGCGCTCGTGGCCATCGCCACGACGGTCACGACGGCCGCAGTTGTACTGTTCGCCCAGAATGCAACACTCAACATCGCCATCCTGCTCGGGGTTCTGCTCGGCACATCGGTAATCGTGGGCGACATTGTGGAAGACATCCAGGCCCACCGGCGGCTGGCCTCGGGCCAGGATGTGGCGAAGCCGGGAACTTCCCCAAGGTCGAGGATCAGCCTCATCGCGAAGGGAATCCGCACTCCGCTGTTCCACGCATCGCTCATCATGGTGGTTGTCCTCGTTCCCACGCTCTTTCTGACCGGGGTCGGCGGCTCGTTCTTCACCCCGCTGTTCTGGTCACTTGCGCTGACCCTCGCCGCCGCACTGATAGTTGGCCTCTCCGTGACGCCCGTGCTGGCGTACTTCCTGCTTCCGCCGAAGACTGCTCCGGCCAGGGAACTTCCCGCTGTAGGACGCGCGAAGGCCTACTACGGCCGCGCGCTGGACGGTATCGGTCCCCGGAAAGGCCTTGCCGTCGCGGTGGTGGTGGTTGTGGGAATGCTGGGGATCGTAGCCGGTTCCCAGCTGACGCAAAACAGGCAACTTGTTCCCACGATGCCTGACCGCACTCTTTTGGTTCAGTGGGACACCATGGCCGGGACCTCCAACGATGAAGTCCAGCGGGTTGCCGCCAAGGCCGCCGAGGAACTTCGGGCCCTTCCGGGGGTCTCCGGAGTCGGCGGGCACCTGGGACGCGCCATTTCAGCAGACCAGGTGGTAGGCAACAGCTCCGCTGAGCTGTGGGTGTCGATCGACCGGGGCGCCAACTTCGGCGAAACCGAGCGTGCCGTGCGGGAAGTGGTCCAGGGTTACCCTGGCATCGCGCACAACGTGATGAACTACTCGCAGCAAACCATCGGAGATGTACGCTCCAGCATGGAACCGGACTTTGCGGTCCGGGTCTTTGGAACGGAAATGCCGGTGCTGCGTAAAAAGGCAGAAGAGGTCCGCCAGGCCCTCCAAAAGATCAACGGGGTGAACAACCCGACCATCGACGCACCGGCCGTGACCCCGATAGTGGAGGTCCAGGTCAACCTCGAAGCCGCCCAAAAGGCAGGTATCAAGCCCGGTGACGCAAGGCGCGCCGCTGCGACCCTGATGCAGGGCATCGTGGTTGGGAACCTCTTTGAACAGCAGAAGGTTTTCGAAGTGGTTATCCGGGGTGCCGTTGGCGTCCGGGATGACCTGACAAGCATCCGTGAGCTGCTCCTTGACACCCCCAACGGCGGCCACATCCAACTGGGGCAGATCGCCGACGTGCGGATGGTCCCGAGTGAAGTCGTGGTCCAGCACGATGCTACGTCGCGGCGCATCGACATTGTCGCCGACATCAGCGGACGCCCCTTGGAAGATATCCAGCGGGACATCCAGGCAGCCGTCCAGCAAATCGAGTTCCCGCTCGAGTACCACGCCGAGATCCCCACGAAATATGGTGAACTCCAGGCCGCGGATACCTTGGTGCACGGACTCGGAGTTGCTGCCGCCCTGGCTGTGCTGCTTCTGCTCCAGACAGCGGTGAGGAGCTGGAAACTGGCTGTCGCCACCTTCCTGGCCCTTCCCGCCGCGATGTCCGGAGCAGCGGTGGCGGCCTGGTTCGGATCGGCGTCGCTGTCCTGGCTGTCACTGACAGCGTTTGCTGCCGTCCTTGCCATCGCCGCGCGCAACGCAGCCCTGTTGTCCGCACGCGTCGACGAGATCTGGCGGGAGACTGCCGGAGCTTCGCGCACAGACGTGGTCATGCAGGCAGCCCGGGACCGCGTGTCGCCAGTCCTGAAGTCGGCCATCATCACGCTGCTTGTGCTGATACCGCCCGCCTTCATGGGCGGCACGGTCGGCCAAGCCTTGATAGGGCCGATGCTGCTGATCCTGGCCGGTGGCCTGGTGACCACAACGCTCGTGGGGCTCTTCATCCTCCCGCTGCTCACCCTGTGGTTCGGTCCCCGCACCGAGCCCGAAGAGTGGTCGGAAGTCTACGAATCAGAACATCCAGTCATGTCGATGCCGGAAAAGGTGAAAGTATCATGACCAGCAAAAGCCTCCTTCGGCGCCTGCCAGTCGCAGCTGCCGTCTGCGCCGCCCTGCTGTCTTCACTGCCGGCCTGCGCCCAGTCCACAGCGCAGGCGGAGTCTGCAGCCGAAGCGCCTGCCAAGGTGGAGAAGAACGCCACCACGGGGATTGCACGCATAACGCTCAGCCAGCGGGCCATTGAACGGCTTGAACTGCTCACGGAGACCGTCAAGCCGGCGGATGGAGGCATCCTCCTCCCCTACGCTGCCCTGCTTTACGACGCCGAGGGGAAGACCTGGGTTTACGGGAACCCCGAACCACGGGTGTTTGAACGCCAGGCCGTCACCGTGACCAAAGTGGAGGCTGGTGTTGTCACCGCCAGCGCAGGTCCCGCAGTGGGTTCCCAAGTGGTGACCGTGGCCGCCGCTGAGTTGTTCGGCGCAGAGTTCGTCACGGGCAAATGACATGCGCCGGATAGTCGCCGCCAGCCTGCGCTTCAGATCCATCGTCATCGCGTTGGCGGCGGCTCTGATGATGGTTGGCGGCGCCCAGCTCAGCAACGCCTCAGTGGATGTCTTCCCTGAATTCGCGCCGCCAAAAGTCGAGGTCCAGACAGCATGCCTTGGCCTAACGGCCGCGGAGGTTGAAGAACTGGTATCGGTTCCCATGGAGGAGGCCTTCAACGGCATAGACGGCCTCGACCACATGCGCTCCAAATCAGTCCCGCAGTTGTCCTCGATCGTCATGGAATTCGAGAACGGCACGGATCTGCTGACTGCACGCCAGCTGGTATCCGAACGGATGGCGACAGTCATTCCCACCCTGCCCACCTGGGCAGCCCCGCCGGTGATGCTGCAACCGCTGTCCTCCACCAGCCGGGTGATGAAGATCGGCCTGTCCTCCGACACGCGGTCCCTGATCGAGATGTCCATGATCTCCTACTGGAACATCAGGGCCCATCTGCTCCGCGTTCCGGGTGTGGCGAACGTGGCAATCTGGGGCGAACGCCTCCAGATGCTGCAGGTCCAGGCGGATCCCGCCAGGCTGGCGACCCACAAGGTCAGCCTGGAAACAGTGATGAATTCTACGGCCAATGCGCTGGATGCCGGGCTCCTCCATTACTCCTCGGGTGCCATGATCGGCACCGGCGGATCCCTGGACACGCCCAGCCAATCCATCGGAATCCGCCACGTCCAGCCCATCACCACCCCGGAAGACCTCGCCCAGGTGGCGCTGGAGGACCGGGAGGGGCAGCCACCACTGAAGCTGGGCGACGTGGCAAATGTCGTGGAGGACCACCAGCAGCTTATTGGTGACGCAGTGATCAACGGCGGCCCGGGCCTGATGCTGATCGTGGAGAAACTGCCGTGGGGAAACACCCTTGAAGTCACCCGGGGCGTTGAAGAGGCAATGAAGCAACTCGAACCCGGCCTGACCGGAATTGCCGTGGACACCACGATTTTCCGGCCGGCAACATTCATCGAGGAATCCCTCAATAACCTGGGCGTCGCCCTTCTCCTTGGCTGCCTGCTTGTCATCATGGTGTTGAGTGTCTTCCTCTTCCAGTGGCGGACGGCGCTGGTCAGCGTGCTGGCCATCCCCTTGTCGCTGGTGGCGGCTGCCCTTGTGCTCTATTGGACCGGCGGCACAGTCAACACCATGGTGCTTGCGGGGCTGGTGATTGCGGTCGGGGTGGTGGTGGACGATGCCATCATCGACGTCGAAAACATCGTCAGGCGCCTTCGGCACCACCGGGCAACCGGGGGCACGGGAAGCACCGCGAGGGTTGTGGTCAACGCGTCCCTGGAGGTCCGGGGACCCATCGTTTATGCCACACTGATCATCGTCGCGGCCACGGTTCCGATCTTCTTCCTGGACGGGCTGACGGGGGCCTTCTTCCGGCCGCTGGCCACGGCCTACACGTTGGCAGTGTTCGCGTCGATGCTCGTGGCCCTTACGGTGACCCCCGCGTTGGCATACATCTTCCTCCGGAACGCCAAGCTGGAGGACAGGGATCCGCCCGTGGTCAGGGTCCTCAAGCGCTGGTACAGCAAGGCCCTCCGGCCCATCGTCCGGCGGCCAATTCCCGGTTACCTCGCCTTGGCCGCCTTCGGCATGGTGGGCATAGTGGCGGCACCGTTGCTGGGCCAATCCCTGCTCCCTTCCTTCAAGGAACGCGATTTCCTGATGCACTGGCTTACCAAACCAGGTACGTCCAACGCCGAAGAAGTCCGGGTCAGCCAGCTGGCCTGCAAGGAACTCATGACCATCCAGGGCGTGAACAACTGCGGATCCCACACCGGCCAGGCCTTCAACGCTGATGAAGTGGTGGGTGTCTACTTTGGTGAGAACTGGATCAGCGTAGACCCGGGCGTGGACTACGATTCCACGCTGAAGTCGGTCGAGTCTGTAGTGGCCGGCTACCCCGGTATTCAAAGGGACGTGCAGACCTACCTCAAGGAACGCATCCGTGAGGTGCTGACGGGGACCGGCTATGCCGTCGTCGTCCGCGTCTACGGCGACGACCTTTCGATACTTCGCCAGGAAGCCGACAAGATCAAAGAGATCCTCGGCGGCATTGACGGGGCCATCGGTGCCAAGGTCGCGCTCCAGTCCAACATTCCGCAGATTGATGTGGAGGTGAACCTGGACGCAGCGAACCGCTACGGACTGAAGCCGGGCGATGTGCGCCGGGCGGCGGCCACCATGGTGGCCGGCGAAGAGGTCGGCGACATCTACCGTGACGGCAAAGCCTACGACGTCCAGGTCTGGAGCCCGCCGGAGGTCCGGACGAGCGTCACAAGCATAGAGAACCTCGTGCTGGATACGCCGTCCGGGCAGAAGATCCGGTTGGCTGACGTGGCGGCCGTTTCGGTCAAGCCGACACCCAACGTCGTTGAACGTTCCGAAGGGTCAAGGCGCATCGATGTCAGCGCCAACGTCAAGGAAGGCGACCTGGCCAAGGTGGTGGAGAAGCTGCAGGACGGCATGAAATCAGTCCAGTTCCCGGTCGGCTACAGCGCCGTTGTCCTCGGCGAATACGCGGAACGGCAGGCCGCATCGCAGCGCCTGATGCTCTACTCCATCGTCGCGCTCATCGTTGTCTACCTTCTCCTGCAGGCTGCTTTCAGGAGCTGGCGGCTTGCCACCCTGGCCATCCTGACCCTCCCGGTGGCGCTTGTGGGCGGGGTGATCGCTGCGCACCTCAGCGGCGGAATCCTGTCCCTGGGTTCCCTGGTCGGCTTCCTGACGCTGATGGGGATCGCTGCACGCAACGGCATCCTGCTCATCAACCACTGCCAGCACCTTGAACAGTTCGAAGGCGTCCCCTTCGGGCCGGAGCTGGTGCTTCGCGGGGCTGCAGAGCGGTTGTCGCCGATCCTGATGACCACGCTGGCCACCGCGCTGGCCCTGGTGCCACTCGTTGTCATGGGCAACATCCCGGGCCACGAGATCGAGCATCCGATGGCGGTGGTGATCCTGGGCGGGCTCGTCACGTCGACGTTGGTCAACCTGTTCATCGTCCCCTCGCTGTACCTCCGCTTCGCCAAGGGCGGCCGCGGTCGGCGCAGCACCCCCGAACTGCAGCCGGCCCCTGCGGTGTAGTCCTCTTCCAACCAGTATGAAAGGCACTGAGATGACGCTTTTGGCACGCCGCCTCACAGCATACGGGTCCGCGCTGCTGCTGGCCTTCGGGTCGCTGACGGTGATCTCGGCACCAACGGCGGCCGCGCCGGCAGCCGACGAACTCTGCGGCGAAGGGTCCGCGATTAATTTCGACCGGTCCGCCTTCCCGGAATATCCGCGGATCGACAACAAGTGGTTCCCGCTCAAGCCGGGCATGCAGTTCACCACGGTGGGCACCGTGACATCGGCTGACGGCGTACAGGCGCACAAGGTGGTCCATACGGTCACCGGCCTGACGAAGGTAATCGACGGCGTGACCACCCGTGTGATGTGGGACCGTGACTACTCTGACGGTGAACTGGTGGAGTCCGAACTGGCCTTCTTTGCCCAGACCCGTGCCGGGGATGTGTGGCTGTTTGGCGAATACCCTGAGGAATACGAAAACGGCGAGTTCGTAGGTGCCCCAAGCACCTTCATCAGCGGTTTGGCCAAGGCTCAAGCCGGCATCGCCATGCAGGCTAAGCCCAAGACCGGCACGGCCTCCTACGTCCAGGCATACGCACCCAGGGTTGATTTCCTTGACTGCGGGACGGTGTTCAAGAAAAACCACGAAGTCTGCGTTCCCACCGGGTGCTACGACGACGTCCTGGTGATCGACGAATACAACCCCCTGGAACCGCCTGAGGCCGGACACCAGCGGAAGTTCTACTCAGCCGGAACCGGGCTGATTAAGGTCACTGCTGTTGGAGGTCCGGACCAGGAATTCATGGATCTGGTGAAAGTGCGGAAACTGAACGCCGAGCAGTTCGAGGCCGTCAACGCGCAGGCCCTGGAACTGGACGAAAGGGGATACGAGGTCAGCCGGAGCGTCTATGCCAAGACGCCGCGGGCCGAACTCAACTACTGAGAGGCAGAGGAAGTTCCTGGCCGGCATGAAGCCGGCGCAAGAAGGAGGGCGGCACCCGTGCCGCCCTCCTTCTTCGCCATCCGCTGCCAGCAGGGGCGCCTAGCGCACGTCCTCGTCAACCCAGTCCATGGACTTGGTGACGGCCTTCTTCCAAAGCCGCATCTGCCGGTCCTGCTCCGCCTGGTCCAGCTGCGGTTCCCAGCGCTTGTCCTCGGACCAGTTGGCCGAGCACTCCCCCAGGTCCTTCCAGAACCCGACGGCAAGGCCGGCGGCGTAGGCGGCACCCAGCGCGGTTGTCTCCACTACCTTTGGCCGGATGACGGGGACGCCCAGGATGTCCGCCTGGAACTGCATCAGCGCATCATTGGCCACCATGCCGCCGTCGACCTTCAGCTCGGTCAGCGGAACGCCGGAGTCCGCGTTCACAGCGTCCAGGACCTCCCGCGTCTGGAAGGCGGTGGCCTCCAGCGCGGCACGCGCGATGTGGTTCCTGTTGACGAACCTGGTCAGTCCCACGATGGCGCCGCGCGCATCGGACCGCCAATAGGGTGCGAAGAGACCCGAGAAGGCCGGCACGATGTACACGCCGCCGTTGTCCTTCACGGACGCAGCCAGGGTTTCCACCTCGGGTGCGCTGCTGATCAGGCCCAGGTTGTCACGCAGCCACTGGATGAGCGAGCCGGTGACGGCGATGGAACCTTCCAGGGCGTAGTGCGGCGCAGCGTCACCGAGTTTGTAGCCCACCGTCGTCAGCAGCCCGTTCTTGGAGTGGACGATCTCCTCGCCGGTGTTGAAGATCAGGAAGCAGCCCGTGCCGTACGTGTTCTTGGCCTCGCCTGCCTCGAAGGCCGCCTGGCCGAACGTGGCGGCCTGCTGGTCCCCGAGGATCCCGGCAACGGGAACCTCCCGCAGGAGTTGGGAGGTGTGCACGGTGCCGTACACCTCCGAGGAGGACTTAATCTCGGGCATCATCGTCCGGGGAACACCGAAGATGCCAAGGATCTCCTCATCCCACTGCAGGCTATCCAGGTCCATGAACAGCGTGCGGGAGGCGTTGGTGACGTCCGTGACGTGAACCCCGCCGTCCACTCCGCCGGTCAGGTTCCACAGGACCCAAGAGTCGGTGTTGCCAAAGACCAGGTCGCCGGCCTCAGCCCTGGCGCGGGCGCCCTCCACGTTGTCCAGGATCCACTTGATCTTTGTTCCGGAGAAGTACGTGGCCAGCGGGAGGCCCACTTTTTGCTTGAAGCGGTCCGGCCCGCCATCCTTGGCCAGCTCGTCCACGATGTCCTGGGTGCGGGTATCCTGCCAGACGATGGCGTTGTAGACGGCCTCACCGGTGGTCTTGTCCCACACCACCGCAGTTTCACGCTGGTTGGTGATGCCGACGGCGGCAATATCGTGCCGTGTCAGGTTCGCCTTCGACAGCGCTGAGGCAATGACCTCCCGGGTGTTGTTCCAGATTTCGGCCGGGTTGTGCTCCACCCAGCCGGCCTGCGGGAAGATCTGTTCGTGCTCCATCTGCCCAGAGGACACGATGCTCCCGCTGTGGTCGAAGACGATGGCACGGGTGCTGGTGGTTCCCTGGTCGATGGCGATTACGTACTGGTTCATGGTTGACGTCCTTGTCTGTAATGGAGTTGAGCAGTGGTTGGGTAGGGGGTCAGGAGGCGGCCGTGACGATGATGGGGGCAATCCTGGCGACGATGCCGCCAAGGGCGCCGCCAACCAGCGGGCCTACCACCGGAATCCAGGAATAGCCCCAGTCGCTCGAGCCCTTGCCCTTGATGGGGAGCAGGGCATGGGCAATGCGTGGACCGAGGTCGCGGGCAGGGTTGATGGCGTAGCCGGTGGGGCCGCCCAGGGAGACGCCGATGCCGACGACGAGGAGTGCGACAGCCAGCGGGCCCAGGCCGGAGGGGGTCCCGCCGAACGTCAGGATGACAAACACCAGGACGAAGGTGCCGATGATTTCGGTCACCAGGTTCCAGGAACTGGAGCGGATGGCCGGTCCGGTGGAGAAGACGGCAAGCTTGCTGGCAACCTCCTCTTCAGCGTCAAAGTGCTGTTTGTAGGCGAGCCAGCACACCACGGCGCCGAGGAAGGCGCCGAGCATCTCGCCGCCGAAGTACGTCAGGGTGGAAGCGAAATCCACCGGTACATCCGGCGCGTATTCGGCCTTTCCGTTAATCAGCAGCCCCAAGGTCACGGCAGGATTCAGGTGCGCCCCGGACTTTGCGGCCACGAAGACGCCCGCGAAGACAGCGATGCCCCATCCCCAGGTGACCATCAGGAACCCGCCGCTGTTGCCCTTTGTCCCCCTCAGGGCAACGTTGGCGACGACGCCGCAACCCAGAAGGGTCAGCATCGCCGTTCCGAATACTTCGGAAAGGAAAACTATTCCAAGAGACATCTTTGACTCCTTTTATTTTCAGATGGAGGTCCTTCGCGGGTTGAAGGACCGTGTGGCCGGGGCGGGTTGCCGCCCCGGCCGACAGCCGGGCCTCAGGCGACCAGGCTGTGGGTTTCTACACGGTGGAACTTCTGCAGCACTTCCTGGGCATGCTTGATTTCCGCTGCCCGGGCTGCGGCGTTCCAACCCAAGGGAACGGACAGCACTTCGGCCATTTCGTTGAGCAACTCGCCCGTCACCAGCCCCCGGAACGCCAGGGAGGTCCGGCGGATGAGGACGTCCACCAGGTGCCCCACCTGCTCATGGGCCGCCATGAACTCAAGTTCACGGACGCTCAGTTCGCGGGTGGAGTGCAGCAGCCTGTCAGGTCCGGCGTCAAGGTATTCCATGACCGCTTCCGCACGTGTCCCGTACCTGGTCAGGAGCCCTGCTGTACGGTCCGCGTCACGGTTGTCGGCCATATGGGCCTTGATCCACTTCTGGACACCGGCCTCATCGGCAGGGAACCCGGCGCCGCCGCCGATAGGCAACTGCGCGGTGGAGACTTTGCGCTCCATCCCGATCTCAGCCAGGACGTCGTTCGTCATGTGTTCGGCG
The DNA here is from genome assembly GCF_050573415.1 of Paenarthrobacter sp. NEAU-H11. Classification (NCBI taxonomy): domain Bacteria; kingdom Bacillati; phylum Actinomycetota; class Actinomycetes; order Micrococcales; family Micrococcaceae; genus Paenarthrobacter; species Paenarthrobacter sp. NEAU-H11. The sequence goes on from NZ_JBNZGA010000005.1 coordinate 208,773, forward strand.
AGGGCACGGAAGGTTGTCCATTTGCCGCCTACCAGGCTCAAGACCACGGCGCCCTTTCCATTCCGGTCCAGTCCCGTTTCCCGGCGCTCGATGCGGTAGTCGCGGGAAACGAAGCCGGGCTGGGTGGCATCGTGGCGCGGCAGCGGCCGCACTCCGGAGAAGGTGTAGACGATCTGCTCACGGGTAACGGCGATGTCCGGGAACACGTGGCCTATCAGGTCGAAGAAGTACTCGATTTCCTCATCTGTGCAGACGGCGTCCTCCGCCATGTCCGCATCCACATCCGTGGTACCCACAAGGACCCGGTCACCCATGGGGTAGATCAGGACGATCCGCCCGTCCGTGTGCTCGAAGAAGATCTCCCTGCCGCGGCAGGCTTCAAGGAGCGCAGGGTGGTCCAGGACGATGTGGGAGCCCTTGGTGCCGCCCATGAACGTGGAGGCAGAGCCCATGGCGGCGTTGGTGAGGTCCACCCAGGCGCCCGTGGTGTTCACAATGACGTCTGCAGTGAAGTCGAATTCCTCCCCCGTCAGTTCGTCCCGCAGCCGCACGGTGCTTCCCCGGCCGGTGCCCGGATTGGGCTGTCCGGTGACGGACTGCAGCGAAACGTAGTTGCTGGCACGGGCCGTGCTGCCCTGTCCGTTGCCTGCACCGGTTGCCGCCAGCCCGGCTTTCTCCCCGTCCTGGAGGACATCGAGCGTAAGCCGCTCCGGGTTGTGCACGGAAGCGTCGAAGTAGGTCGCCGTGTATTTCACGTCGGGGCGGAGGCTGGGCAGCTCGGCAAGGGCACGCTGGCCGCTGCGGAACTGGTGACGCGGGACGGCGCCGCCATCCCGGGAAAAGGAGTCGTACAGGCTCAGGCCGAGCTTGATGAGGAAGGCCCCCCGTTCCTTCGGCTTGCCGTGCTGCTTGTGCGTCAGGAAGCGAAGCGGTGCCGCAAGGACGCCGGAGAAGGTGCTGAAGATCGGGATGGTGGTCTGCAGCGGCTTAACGTAGTGCGGGGCGATGCGAAGCAACCGGTTACGTTCCACCACTGATTCCCGGACCAGGCGAAACTCGCCGTTTTCCAGGTAGCGGATGCCGCCATGGATCATGTGGGAGGAGGCGCCGCTGGCCCCCTGGCAGTAGTCGCCGCGTTCCACGAGGGCGACGTCCACGCCCTGCAGCGCAAGGTCACGGAAAGTTCCCACGCCGTTGATACCTCCTCCCACCACGAGGACCTTGGCATGTGGACGGCGCCGGAGGTGGTGCACTGCGCTGCGCTCCACTCCTGGCTTCGCCGCTGAAGCAATAGGTTGGACGTGAAAATCCTTGGGTCCCAAAACAACTCCCTTGGGGCTTTGTGTGACGCGGTACCGGATGGGTTTACCGCCGTTTCACCACTATTCTTTGGAGTAATGGAAAATGGAGTCAAGCACTATGCACAAACGTGCAGTCTGGAGGACTGATGGACCCCTCACGCCACTCTGACGCACTGCGGGCTGCACAAATGTATTACCTGCAGGACCTCACCATGGACGCCATAGCCCGGGAGCTGGGGACGTCCCGGTCCACGGTTTCCCGCCTCCTGTCCTCCGCCCGCGAATCCGGCCTGGTGCAAATCCAGATCCGCAATCCGCTGGATACGGGCCCCGAACTGGAGGGCAGGATCCGCCGGCGGTACGGCGTGGATGTCCACGTGGTTCCGGTCATGGAAATACTCAATGAGGCGGAAACACTGGACCGGGTGGCGATGCAGGCAGCGCGAACCATCGGACCGCTGGTGGATTCCAACGCGATCATCGGAGTGGCCTGGGGATCCACCCTGAGCGCCGTCAGCCGCCACCTCACCCGCAAGATCACCCATGACAGCGTCATCGTGCAGTTGAACGGCGCCGGCAACATGCACACCACCGGTATCACGTATGCCAGCGACATCATGCGGCGGTTTGGAAGCGCCTACGGGGCCAGGGTTGAACAGTTCCCGGTGCCTGCCTTCTTTGACCACGCAGCCACCAAGGTTGCCATGTGGAATGAACGCAGCGTGCAACGGATCCTCGAACTCCAGGCGAAGATGAGCATCGCAATTTTCGGCGTGGGCTCCGTGGACGCCGACTATCCCAGCCACGTGTATGCCGGTGGATACCTGGACGAGGCTGACCTCAACATCCTGGCAACCTCGGATGTTGTGGGCGACGTAGCCACCGTCTTCTTCCGCAGCGATGGCTCCTCCGACGGGATCGTCCTCAACGAACGATCCACCGGACCCGCACTCGCGCAGTTGCGGCAAGTCCGACGGAGGATCTGTGTAGTGTCCGGGGTGTCCAAGATCAACGGGCTCCGCGGAGCCCTGGCGGCGGGCCTGGCCACGGACCTGATCCTGGACGAGGCCACCGCGCGCCGCCTGGTGGATTTTGAAGGTCTCGCCACCGCTGGTGGGTAGAGTCGTGGCTATGAGAACTTCACCGCGGCTCAGCCTGAACAACGGCGTGCTGATCCACCAACTCGGATACGGGCTCTACAAGGTCCCGGCCGCCGACGCGGAAGGCCTCGTCGCCACTGCGCTCGCAGCCGGATACCGCCACTTCGACACGGCGGCGATGTACGGCAACGAAACCGGTGTGGCTCGGGGCATCAGTTCCCAACTGGGCGGTGACGCGGGCAGCGGCGGCTCGGGCGAGCTGTTCCCGGCGCTGTCCCGGGAAGACATTTTCGTCACCACGAAGGTGTGGAACAGCGACCACGGCTATGACGCCACGCTGCGTGCCTTTGATGAGTCCATGGTCAATCTCGGCCTTGACTACGTTGACATGTACCTCATCCACTGGCCTTGCGCCGCCCGCGGCCTATTTCCGGACACGTACCGTGCACTGGAAACCCTGTACCGGGAAGGAAAAGTCCGTGCCATCGGCGTCAGCAATTTCCAGCCCGCCCACCTTGACCGGCTGCTGCAGACCGCGGAAGTGGTCCCCGCCGTCAACCAGATAGAACTGCATCCGTGGCTGCAGCAGGCAGAACTCCGGACACAGCATGATGGACTGGGTATCCGGACCGAAGCGTGGAGCCCCCTGGGGCGGGGCCAGGTCCTCGCCGACCCCGTTGTCCGCGCCTGCGCCTCCGAACATGGCAAAACCCCCGCCCAGGTGATCCTCCGCTGGCATATCCAGCTGGGAAATATTGCCATCCCCAAGGCGAGCTCGGAGGTGCGGATCCGGGAAAACATGGACATCTTCGACTTCGAGCTCTCCGCCCGGGACATGACGGCGCTGGCCGGGCTGGACCGGGGTTACCGCACCGGGTCCCACCCGGACACCGTTAACTGAGGCAGGACACATGACTACAGCACAGCCCGGATCCGCCGCGCCCGCCTACTTCAGCGCCGACCTGGCCGCACGCACGTCCGCCTCCACCCTGGAGCTCGACGGCGGCAAGGTTGCCTATTGGACCTACGAACCGCTGGTGGCCAGCCCCGAAACACGCACCATCCTGGTCATCCATGGCTTCCGCGGAGACCACCACGGACTGCTGAGGGTGGCAGACCAGCTTCCCGAGATGCGGATCATCATGCCGGACCTGCCCGCATTTGGTGAGTCCGCGGCATTCCGGTCGGGCGAGCATTCCGTGGAGCGCTACGGCCTGTTCATCACGCAATTCATGGCAGCCCTGGGCCTCGGCCCGGACACGGTCCTGCTGGGACACTCGTTCGGCTCCATCATTGCGGCGCACTTCGTGGCCGATCGTCCCGGCACCGTGGATCCGCTCATCCTCATCAACCCCATTGCGGCACCGGCACTGGAAGGGCCAAAGGGTGTGATGACCAGGCTGGCGATCCTGTACTACCGCCTTTCAGCCCGGCTCCCCCGGACGGTGGGACTGGCCCTGCTGCGGAATCCGCTGATTGTCCGGGTAATGAGTGAAACCATGGCCAAGACGGGCGATAAAGACCTCCGCCGGTTCATCCACGGCCAGCACCACGCCTACTTCAGCGCTTTCGCCAGCCGGGAGAGCCTCCTTGAATCGTTTACGGCATCAGTCAGCAGCCATGTGGCGGAAGTAGCCGGCCGGCTGACCCTGCCAGTCCTGCTGATCGCGGGGGAAAAGGACGAGATCGCCGTCCTGGCCGACCAACACCGCCTGGCTGCGCTGCTGCCGGATGGAGAGCTCCAGGTGATTCCCGGCGTCGGGCATCTGATCCACTACGAGACACCTGAACCGGCAGCCACTTTCATCCGCAGCTTCCTTAAGGACCATCCCGCGTGAAGATTGTCATTGACGCACGGTTTACCCGGACAGACCACCACGACGGCATCAGCCGCTACGGCGCCAGCCTGATTGCCGCCACGGCTAAAATCGCCGACGTCTCCATGCTGGTCTCCGACGTCCGGCAACTCGCCCTGCTCCCGGACGTTCCGTACACCCTGATCGGCAGCCCGCTGTCGCCGTCGGAATTGTTCGTGGCGCGGACCATCAACAAGCTGGGCGCCGACGTGGTGGTGTGCCCCATGCAGACGATGGGAACATGGGGCCGCAAGTACGGCCTGGTCCTGACCCTCCACGACCTTATCTACTACGAACACCCGGCCCCGCCCGGCTTCCTCCCCGCGCCCGTGCGCCTGCTGTGGCGGCTGTACCACAAGGCATACTGGCCGCAGCGGCTCCTCCTCAACCGCGCCGACACTGTGGCCACCATCAGCGCAACCACGGAAGCGCTGATCGCAAAGTACCGCCTGACGCGCCGCCCGGTGCGGATCATCAGCAATGCCCCCCAGCCGGAGCAGGAACACGGACCGCGGCCCGCTGGCGCCGGTGCAGACCGCGCGCTCGTCTACATGGGCTCTTTCATGCCGTACAAGAACGTGGAAACCATGGTGGCGGGGATGGCGGGCCTGCCCGGGTACACCCTCCACCTGCTCAGCCGCATCACGCCCCAACGCCGCGCCGAATTGGAACGCCTGGTTCCTCCAGGGGCGCACGTGGTATTCCACAACGGCGTCACGGACGAGCAGTATCACGAATTCCTGCGCTCTGCTGCGGCGCTGGTCAGCCTGTCCCGGGCTGAAGGCTACGGGCTTCCCCTGGTGGAGGCCATGGCGCTCGGCACCCCTGTTGTTGCCAGCGACATCCCCATCTTCCGGGAGGTCGGCGGGGACGCCGCTCTCTACGTGGATCCGGAGTCCCCGGAACAGTTTGCCGATGCCGTGCGCACGCTCCAGGACAACGGGCACTGGGAGGAACTTTCGCGGCGCTGCGTTGCGCGTGCACGGGAGTTCACCTGGGACGAGTCGGCCCGCCAGCTGGTGGATGTGGCACACGAAATCATGGCCCGGCGCCGGGGCCGGCGTTAGAAGAAGCCCCTAGAGGACGTCGATGCCGTCCAGCCGGAGCTGGAAAGGCTCGCTGGAGCGTTTCGCAGCGGCCGCTGCCCTGGTGACCCGCAGGACACGAGTGACGGCCGCAGCCTGTCCGTAGGGGAAGAAGAGCAGGGTGCGCACATCCTCCGCTGAACGGCGGGGCGACGGCGGACCGCTGAGCACCACGGGTGCGGGCCCGGCGGTCCGTAAGGTGATCCCGCTGGAGGCAAGTTCCGCTGACACGGCACCGGTGTAATGTTCGACGGCGGCGCGCGGCCCGGTGACGGAGGCGAGGCGGACCGCGGGGGGAAGCTGCAGCTCCATGCGCAGGGAAAGTTCCCGTTCCGCATAACCGGCGGGGTCCCAGCGAAGCAGTGCACCCACGGCAGCTGTATCCGCGGCCGTGACCACTACCAGCCCGCCGTCCGCCGCCGGACGCACCAGAGCGGCTGCATTGAACCACCGACGCACCGTATCCTCGCCGGCGCGCAGCGTCTCCCGGCGCAGGAGTGAATCACCGTCCAGGAGCAGTGCAGCCGCGTATCCCCCGTCCGCTACCGGTTCGGCACCCACAGTGGCCACCACCAGTGCCTTGCCCGGACCCACCTCAGCCTTTACCTGGTCTCCCGAGGAAGTAACGACGGTCTTCCCGGGAAAGGCACGGCCGAGTTCCTCAGCTGTCCTGATCACTCCGGTGGCACCCTTGCGCAGGCGCCTGCCGCCGCAGTGCACGCAGTGCCAGTCCGGCGCCGGGGTGGAGCACCAGCGGCATTGGGGCATGGCGGACGTGCCGCTGGCGCCTGCCACGGCCAGTGGTCCCTGGCAGCTGCCGCAGCGCGCCGGCTCCCGGCACATCTCACAGGCCAGTGACGGCGCATAACCGGCGCGGGCCACCTGGACCAGGACCGGTCCGCGCTCCAGCCCCTCCTTGGCGGCCCGCCACGCGGCACCGGGCAGGCGGGCGATCCTGGCCAGCGGATCCCGCTCCTGCTCGAAGCTGTCAGCAGTGTTGACGATGCGCGGAGCTGTCCTCCGGACGTCAGGGCGGCCGGCTTCGACCGCACGTGCCCAGCCCGCTTCTACCAGCCGCTGGGCTTCCGTGCTTCGGGAGTGGCCTGCAAGGAGGCACGCGGCATCCTCCTGCCCAGCCCGCAGGAGCAGCACCTCGCGGGCGTGCGCATACGGGGCGCGCTGCTCGATGTGGAGGTCGTCGCCGTCGTCCCAACAGGCCACCAGGCCCAGGTCCTTGACGGGTGCAAAAGCTGCCGACCTGGTGCCGATGGCAACGCGGGCAGTCCCTGCCAGGAGCCGCAGGAAGTTCCGGTACCGCGGGGTGGGACCGTCGTCGGCAGTCAGCCGGGCAACTGCGTCTTCGGGCAGCAGGCAGTGGAGCGCCTCTTCAAGGCGGTCAAGGTCGCGGTAATCGGGCACAACCACCACCGCGCCGCGCCCTGATGCGTACGCGGCGGCCACGGCCTCCGCCAGCAGCTGGGGCCACCCACCCGGACCGAATCCCTGCAGCGGGTTCAGCACGGCCCTGGGCGAACCGCCACCGGCCAGGTGCTGCAGGAAGGCCTGGCCGTTATGGTAGGCCGCCCAGGCACTCGGCAGGGCGTCCTGCGCGGGACCGGCCTGCAGGGCCGTGGCCTCGCGGGGTTCTGCCTGGTCCGGGACTGCCGGCCCCTCCGGCTCCGCTGACGCGAACTCCTTTTCCAGCCTGGCCACCCTGGGCGGGACGGCGACGCGGAGGACATCGCTGACCGTCCCGGCGTAGCGTGCGGCGACGGAGGAAACAAGCTCCCGGACGGCGGGCGTCAGCACCGGCACCGGGGACACAACCTTCGCCAACGGCACCAGGGTGTGCCCGGCGTCGGACTCTGCCACCCGCTCCATGATGAACCCGTTGAGGTCCTGGCCGTTGAACTTGACTTTGACCCGGACTCCCGGCTTGGCGGACTCGTCAAGGGCCTCCGGAACCCCGTAGTCGAAAAGCCGGTCCAGGTGCGGAAGGGAGGATTCCACCAGCACCCTGGCCACGGGCATATTCTTTGACAACTGCGGTCCCGGCGGCCGGGACGCGGAAGGAAACCCCTGCAGCAGGGTAGGCTGCACGGCGTCCGGGATGTCCAGGAATGGCTTGAGGGTCCTGTCAGCAGCGATGGCCGTTACCTCCGTTCAGCTCCCGCGTGGACATGTCCAGCCAACCACAGGGCGGTGACATTCCGCCGAAGGCAATGATTCCCAAGGCAAAAAAGGCTCAGGGCGGCCTACCGGGGCTTAGGCGTTGAAGAACGCCTTCAGGTCATCAACGCGGTCCAGCCGCTCCCAGGTAAAGTCCGGCTCGTCGCGGCCAAAGTGGCCGTGGGCTGCCGTCTTGGCATAGATGGGGCGCTTCAGGTCCAGTGCATCGATGATGGCACGGGGGCGCAAGTCGAAAATTTCCGCGATGGCGGCGCTGATCCGGGCCGGATCAACGGTTTCAGTCCCGAAGGTTTCCACGTAGGTACCTACGGGACGGGCCTGGCCAATGGCGTACGCAATCTGGATCTCCGCACGCTTGGCGAGTCCTGCCGCCACCACGTTCTTGGCAACCCACCGCATGGCGTAGGCAGCCGAGCGGTCCACCTTGGACGGGTCCTTGCCGGAGAAGGCCCCGCCGCCGTGCCTGGCCATGCCGCCGTACGTGTCCACGATGATCTTGCGGCCGGTGAGGCCGGCGTCGCCCACGGGGCCGCCAATGACGAACTCGCCGGCAGGGTTGAGGATGTTGCGCACCCGGGACAGGTCCAGGTTGGCACCTGCGAGCACCGGTTCGATGACGATCGACGCGAGGTCGGCGCGGAGCTGGTCAAGGCTTGCACCTTCGGCGTGCTGGCTTGAGATAACCACGGTTTCCACCGAGACCGGAACGTCTTTGTCGTATCCGACCGTCACCTGGGTCTTGCCGTCCGGACGCAGGTAGGCCAGTTGGCCCGACTTGCGCACTTCGGTGAGGCGCTCGGACAACCGGTGTGCCAGCCAGATGGGCACGGGCATGTAGGAGGGGGTTTCATCGCTGGCGTACCCGAACATGAGCCCTTGGTCGCCGGCGCCCTGAAGGTCGTAATCGTCTTCCTGGCGCCCCTCACGGGCCTCCAGGGAGTTGAACACGCCCCCGGCGATGTCGTTGGACTGCTGGCCGATGGATACGGACACTCCGCAGCGGGCGCCGTCGAATCCATTGGCTGAAGAGTCGTAGCCGATGCCCAGGATGGTTTCGCGCACGATCTGCGGAATCTCCACGTAGGCATCGGTGGTGACTTCGCCTGCAACGTGGACCAGGCCGGTAGTGGCCATTGTCTCCACCGCGACCCGGGATTCGGGGTCGGCGGCCAGCAGCGCGTCCAGGATGGCGTCACTGATCTGGTCGCAGATCTTGTCCGGGTGGCCCTCGGTGACCGACTCGGAAGTGAAGAGCCGAAGCGCGGGAGGCGTGGCCCCGGAAGTGTGGGGAAGGTGCAGCGGTAAAGTCACTTAACTACCTTACTGGTTGGAATACGCCCGCCCCGCAGGAGACGCCGGGAGATGTCTCCGTGCTAAGCAAACGTGGCCTGAAACACTCAGGCGCGGGGCGAAACGGCATTCAGTTCAAAGGCGATCCGGCTGATGATGGCCGCTGACACCTCGGTCTTGGTTCCGGACGCCTCCTGTGGATCGGACCCGGAGCGGGCAAGGATGACAACCGAAGTGGTGTCCTGGCCAAACACTTTGTCCGTACCCACGTGGTTGACCACCAGCAGGTCGCAGCCTTTGCGTTGCAGCTTCGCTTCGGCGTGGGCCAGGACATCGCCGTCGCTGTCTCCGGTCTCCGCCGCGAAGCCGACAATCAGCTGGTGCCCCTCCCCCCGGACGGTACTGTTGCGCAGTTCCACCAGTTCAAGCAGGATGTCCGGGTTGCGGACCAAGGTGATCACGGGATCGGTCCGGTCATCACGTTTCTTGATCTTGGTGTCCGAGACCTCCGCGGGGCGGAAGTCCGCCACTGCCGCGGACATGATGACGACGTCGGAATCAGCTGCCGCCGCCAGCGCCGCCTCCCGCAATTGCAGGGCGGTCTCCACCTGGACAACCTCGACGCCGGCCGGCGGCGGGACTTCCATGTGCGCTGCGAGCAGCCGGACGTTTGCCCCCGCATTCCGGGCGGCTACGGCCAGGGCGACACCTTGCTTGCCCGAGGACCTGTTGCCCAGGAACCGCACCGGGTCCAGGGGCTCGCGGGTGCCACCGGCGCTGATGGTGATTGTGCGGCCGGCCAGCGGAAGCTGAAAGTCCTGCCGGCCCTCCACCAGGGCCATGGCGGCGGCGAAAATGGCTTCCGGCTCGGGAAGCCTGCCGGGGCCCGAATCTGCACCCGTGAGCCGCCCGGTGGCCGGCTCCAGGACCGCGGCCCCGCGCCCGCGGAGGGTCTCGACATTGGCGCGGGTGGCCGCGTGCTGCCACATTTCGGTGTGCATGGCGGGGGCAAACAGCACCGGCCCGTGAGCCATCAGCAGCGTGTTCGTCAGGAGGTCCCCGGCCTGTCCGGTTGCAGCCTTCGCCAGGAGGTCCGCCGTGGCCGGAGCGACGACCACGAGGTCTGCCTCGTGGCCGAGACGCACGTGGTTGACCTGGTGGACGTCGTGAAAGACGCTGTTGCTGACCGGATTCCCGGATAGCGCCTCCCAGGTGGCGGTGCCCACAAAACGTGTGGACGCCTCCGTGGGAATCACGGTCACGTTGTGCCCGGCTTCAGTAAAAAGCCGGAGGAGCGACGCCACCTTGTAGGCGGCAATCCCTCCCCCGACTCCGAGGACTATGCGCACGTGGCCTCCGTCACCAGTACGTCAGGCGGCAGTTTTACTCTGCCGGCTGGATCGGCGTGGAGACCAGCTTGCCTTCGTTGATCTCGCGAAGGGCGATCGAGAGGGACTTCTCGTTCAGCTTGGTGTCAACCAGCGGGCCGACGTATTCGAAAAGGCCCTCGTGCAGCTGGGCGTAGTAGGCGTTGATCTGACGAGCACGCTTGGCACCGAAGATCACCAGGCCGTACTTGGAATCCGCCGCTTTAAGCAGCGAGTCGATCGGCGGGTTGATGATGCCTTCAAGGTTCGTGGACACGAATTCTCCAAAGTTCTAGCGGGTTGACGGTTCCGGCAAACCGTGCGGATGCGGGGTCAGCCCCATGAGTGAAACAAGCTCGTCCGCTGCCCGGCGAACGTCGTCGTTGATGACGGTATGGTCGAACTCCGGTTCAGCAGCAAGTTCCAGTTTAGCGGTTTCCAGGCGTCGCTGCTGTTCCTCGGGGGATTCCGTGCCGCGGCCCACCAGGCGGCGCACCATTTCGTCCCAGCTGGGCGGGGCCAGGAACACAAACTGGGCGTCCGGGACAGCGGCCTTGACCTGCCGGGCACCCTGCAGGTCGATTTCCAGGAGCACGGACCGGCCCTCGGCGATGGCATGGTCCACCGTGCTCTTCAAGGTCCCATAGGTGTTCTGGCCGTGGACCACTGCCCATTCGAGGAGTTCACCGTCAGCCACGAGTTTTTCGAACTCTTCCTTGGACTTGAAAAAGTAGTGGACCCCGTCCTGCTCTCCGGGGCGGGGTGCGCGGGTGGTGGCGGATACGGACAGCCAGACCTCGGGATAGTTGTCCCGGATGTAGGTGGACACGGTGCCTTTGCCAACAGCCGTCGGGCCAGCGAGGACTGTCAATCCAGGTTTCTTGCTCACGTATTCCTTTGCCGGGGTTTGGGTTAAGGCGGGTTTAGGGCCCGCCCTGGTTATCGTCTATAAAATCTACCAGCGCCCGGCGCTGGTGAACGCCCAGGCCGCGGACCCTGCGGGAAGCGGCGATTCCCAACTGGCCCATGATGATCGCGGCCCGGACCTTTCCGATGCCCGGAAGGGCCTCGAGCAGCTCCGAAACCTTCATCCGCGCAAGGGCGTCGTCCTGCTGCGCGGAGTCGATGATGTCCGCCGCGGACCTCTCACCGTTCTTCAGGCTTTCCTTGGCCGCCGCGCGGGTGGCCCTGGCTGCTGCTGCCTTGTTCAGCGCGTCAGCCCGTTCCGACGCGGATAACGGTCGCAGGACCATGTGGACACCCCCGGATTCGGCGGACTGTGTCCAAAGGCGGCCGCCCTTGGACCTGTCCTGAAACTACCCTTTGGTGCTGCCCGAATCAATGCATCCGGTGAAACCCGCCGCTATTCGCTGCGGAGGCCGTGCAGGGTCCGCTGCGCGGCGTCCCGCAGGCCGCGCAGGTCCGGCCCGGCGGACAGGATGTCCCGGCTGGATGTTCCGAGGACCTGCGGGTAGGCCGTACCGAACGTGGCGCGGAGGTCGGCGGGCGTGGCGCCCTGGGCCCCGAGGCCCGGCGCCAGGAGCGGGCCGCGGACCGCGGCAAGGTCCAGTTCCAGTTCAGCGAGGGCCGAGCCCACGGTTGCACCCACCACCAGGCCCACGGAGCCCAGGTTCCCCGGGTAGCGCCGGTTTTCCGCCGCGGCGGCTTCGGTAATCCTCCGGGCCACCGAATCGGTTCCGCCGACGTGCTGGACCGAGGCGCCCTCCGGATTGGACGTCAGGGCAAGGACGAAGACGCCGCGGCCGGTCGCGGCAGCGAGGTCCAGGGCTGGCCGCAGGGACTCAAAACCCAGGTACGGGCTGAGTGTCACCGAATCCGCTGCCAGCGGGGAATCGTCACGGAGCCAGGCGTCTGCGTAGGCGGCCATGGTGGATCCGATGTCGCCGCGCTTGGCATCGGCGATGGTGAGCACCGACTCATCGCGCGCTTCGGCAAGAAGCTCCTCCAGGACAGCCATGCCGGCGGACCCGTGGCGCTCATACAGCGCCACCTGCGGCTTGATGGCGGCAGCGAGCGAACCCACGGCCTCCAAAACTGTCAGCGAAAACCGCCTCAGCCCGCCGGCGTCGTCCGCCAGCCCCCAGGCCTTCAACAGCGCAGGGTGCGGATCGATCCCGACGCAGAGCGGACCCCGGGCTGCCATTGCCGCGCCAAGCCGGGAGCCGAAGGGCTCCCGGCCCTGCCCTGCGGGGGACGCTGGTGCCTGCTCAGGCACGCTGCAGCGCCGCCTTCTGGGACTCGGCCAGGGCAGCGGCATGCTCCTGCAGGCTGGTGACCGACCATTCGTAGGTCCGCATGGCCTCGATGGCCTGCACTGCGGCGTTGAACTCGGCCACCGTGGTGATGCAGGGGATGCCGATGGACGTCGCCGCGGCCCGGAGTTCGTAGCCGTCGCTGCGGGCCTCGCCGCCGGAAGGCGTGTTGAAGACCATGTCGATCTCACCCGCGATCACGAGGTCGGCGATGGTGCCTTCGCCTTCGGCGCTGCTGCCTTCTGCCACCTTGCGGACCGGCGTTGCCTGGATGCCGTTGCGGCGCAGGACGTCGGCGGTGCCGCCGGTGGACACGATCTCGAAACCGAGGTCGGAGAGCCGCTTGACGCCCATGATCACCGAGCGCTTGTCCCGGTTGGCCACGGAGACAAAGATCTTGCCTTCGGTGGGCAGTGCGTTGTTGGCGGCGGCCTGGCTCTTCGCGAAGGCGGTGTCGAAGTGCTTGTCGATGCCCATCACCTCGCCGGTGGAGCGCATTTCCGGGCCGAGCAGGGAATCCACAACCTTGCCTTCCAGCGTACGGAAGCGGCTGAACGGCAGGACTGCCTCCTTGACGGAGACAGGGGCGTCCAGGGGCAGGGTGGATCCGTCACCGGTCTCCGGCAGCATCTTGTAGGCGCTGCGGAGCTGGTTGATGGTCACGCCGGTGCCGATCAGCGCGGCGGCCTTGGCCATCTGCACGCCGGTGGCCTTGGAGACGAACGGCACCGTGCGCGATGCGCGGGGGTTGGCTTCCAGGACGTACAGCACATCCGAGGCGAGGGCGAACTGGATGTTGATCAGGCCGCGGACGCCCACGCCTTCGGCGATGGCGCGGGTTGCCGTGCGGACCCGTTCCAGGACATTGGTGCCGAGGGTGATGGGCGGCAGGACGCAGGCCGAGTCGCCGGAGTGGATGCCGGCTTCCTCGATGTGCTCCATGATGCCGCCCAGGTACATGTCCGTCCCGTCGAAGAGCGCGTCGACGTCGATTTCGACGGCGTCCTCCAGGAAGCGGTCGATCAGCACCGGGTGGTCCGGGGTGATTTCCGTGGCGTTGGCGATGTAGCGGGACAGGTTGGGCTCGTCGTAGACGATCTCCATGCCGCGGCCGCCCAGCACGTAGGACGGGCGGACCAGGACCGGGTAGCCGATCTCGTCGGCGATCTTCTTGGCGTCCTCGAAGGACACGGCGGTGCCGTTCTTCGGGGAGATGAGGCCGGCCTTGTCGAGCACCCGGGAGAAGGCGCCGCGGTGCTCGGCGAGGTCGATCGCCTCCGGGGAGGTGCCAAGGATGGGGACGCCGGCGTCGGCCAGCTGCTGGGCCAGCTTGAGGGGGGTCTGGCCGCCGAGCTGGACGAACACGCCCATCACGCCGCCGGTGCGTTCCTCGGCGGCGATGACCTCCAACACGTCCTCGAGCGTGAGCGGCTCGAAGTACAGGCGGGTGGAGATGTCGTAGTCGGTGGAGACGGTTTCCGGGTTGCAGTTAACCATGACGGTCTCGTAGCCGGCCTTGCGCAGCGCCATGGAGGCATGGACGCAGGAGTAGTCGAACTCGATGCCCTGGCCGATGCGGTTGGGGCCGGAGCCGAGGATCAGGATGGACGGCTTGGAGTGCAGCGCAACCTCGTCCTCCTCGTCGTAGGCCGAGTAGTGGTAGGGCGTGTACGCGGCGAACTCGGCGGCGCAGGTGTCCACGGTCTTGTAGACGGGGCGGATGCCCAGGGCCTGGCGCACTCCGCGGACCACGGCCTCGGAGTTGTGGGTGAGGGAGCCGATCTGCTCGTCGGAGAAGCCGTGGCGCTTGGCCCGCTTGAGCATGTCAGCCGTCAGCGCGCCGGCCTGGCGGATTTCCCGGGAGATCTCGTTGAGGAGCTGGAGCTGGTCAAGGAACCAGGGGTCGATCTTGGTGGCTTCGAAGAGCTGTTCAACGGTGGCGCCGCCCAGGAGGGCGCGCTGCACCTGGTGGAGCCGTTCCGTCGTCGGGCGCTTTGCCTTCTCGATGAGGTCCGGCACTTCCCATTCCGGGACGGAGCTGAAGTCCAGCTGCGAACCCTTCTGCTCCAGGGAGCGCAGTGCCTTCTGCAGGGCTTCGGTGAAGTTGCGGCCCATGGCCATGGCCTCGCCCACGGACTTCATGGTGGTGGTGAGGGTGTTGTCCGCCGCCGGGAACTTCTCGAACGCGAACCGCGGAACCTTGACCACAACGTAGTCGAGCGTGGGCTCGAAGGACGCCGGGGTCTTCTGGGTGATGTCGTTGGGGATCTCGTCCAGCGTGTAGCCGAGGGAAAGCTTGGTGGCGATCTTGGCGATCGCAAACCCCGTGGCCTTGGACGCCAGCGCCGAGGACCGGGACACCCGGGGGTTCATCTCGATGACCACGACGCGGCCGGTGGCGGGGTCGATGGCGAACTGGATGTTGCAGCCGCCGGTGTCCACGCCAACTTCACGGATGACGGCGATGGAGATGTCGCGCAGCCGCTGGTATTCCCGGTCGGTGAGGGTGAGGGCCGGCGCCACCGTGATGGAGTCGCCGGTGTGGACGCCCACGGGATCGAAGTTTTCAATGGAGCAGACCACCACGACGTTGTCGTTCTTGTCGCGCATCATCTCGAGCTCGTATTCCTTCCAGCCGAGGATGCTCTCTTCGAGCAGCACCTCGCTGGTGGGGCTGTACTGCAGGCCCTGGCCGACGATGCGGCGGAGGTCGTCCTCGTTGTAGGCGAGGCCGGAGCCCAGGCCGCCCATGGTGAAGGACGGGCGGACCACCATCGGGTAGCCGAGGTCCTCGGCGGCTTTCAATGCCTCGTCCATGGTGTGGATGATGTGGCTGCGGGCGGACTCGGCGCCGCAGCGCTCCACGACGCCCTTGAACTTCTCGCGGTCCTCGCCAAGCTCGATGGCGGCGATGTTGGCGCCGATCAGCTCCACGTTGTACTTCTCCAGCACGCCGTTCTTGTCCAGCGCGATGGCCGTGTTCAGCGCGGTCTGCCCGCCGAGTGTGGGCAGTACGGCGTCGGGGCGTTCCTTGGCGATGATCTTCTCCACCACCTCGGGGGTGATGGGCTCGATGTAGGTGGCATCGGCGAACTCGGGGTCCGTCATGATGGTGGCCGGGTTGGAGTTGACCAGGATGACCCGGAGGCCCTCCTCCTTCAGGACGCGCAGCGCCTGCGTGCCGGAGTAGTCGAACTCGGCGGCCTGGCCGATGACGATCGGGCCGGAACCAATGACGAGGACGCTTTTGAGATCTGTACGTTTCGGCATTACTTCTTGTCCTCAGTCTTGTTGTCGTTGTTGTGGCCGGTACCAGCGGCGGCACCGGCAGCGGGATGGGCGGAGTCCACCGGTTCCTTGGACAGGTTGGCGGTCCTGCCGTCCCGGGTGCCCTCCATCAGGTCAATGAAGCGGTCGAAGAGGTACGCGGCGTCGTGCGGTCCCGCGGCTGCTTCCGGGTGGTACTGGACGGAGAAGGCGGGGATGTCCAGGCAGGCGAGGCCTTCCACCACATCGTCGTTCAGGCTGACGTGGCTGACTTCGACGCGGCCGTAACGTGCCTCCGGTGCCTGCGTGGCGCCGTCGAGCGGTGCATCCACGGCAAAGCCGTGGTTCTGGGAGGTGATCTCCACCTTGCCGGTGCGCCGGTCCATGACTGGCTGGTTGATGCCGCGGTGGCCGTACTTCAGCTTGTAGGTGCCGAAGCCGAGCGCACGGCCCAGGATCTGGTTGCCGAAGCAGATGCCGAAGTAGGGCAGCTTTTCGTCCAGGACGGAGCGGAGGAGCTTGACCTGGGCGTCGGCTGTGGCGGGGTCCCCGGGGCCGTTGGACATAAAGAAGCCGTCCGGGTTGACGGCTTTGACGTCCGCCAGGGTTGCGGTGGCCGGAAGCACGTGCACGCGGACGCCGCGCTCGGCGAACCGGACCGGGGTCATGGCCTTGATGCCAAGGTCGATGGCGGCGATGCTGAAGCGGGGTTCGCCGTCCCAGCCGTGGTCCTTGGGTTCCACCACGTAGGCTTCGTCGATACTGACTTCCTCGGCCAGCCGGGCGCCTTCCATCGGGGCGCTGGCCAGCACGGCGTCGAGCAGTTCCTTGTCCGTGGCCTGGGCGGCCTCGCCGGAGAAGATGCCGGCGCGCATGGTCTTGTGCTCGCGCAGGTGGCGGGTGATGGCGCGGGTGTCCACGCCCTGGATGCCGACGATGCCCTGTGCCACCAGCTCCTCGTCCAGCGAACGCTCGGAGCGCCAGTTGGACGGGCGGCGGGCGGCATCGCGGACGATGTAGCCGGCGACCCAGATGCGGCGGGACTCGGCGTCCTCATTGTTCACGCCGGTGTTGCCGATGTGTGGTGCGGTCTGCACCACGAGCTGGCGGGCGTAGGAGGGGTCCGTGATGGTTTCCTGGTAGCCGGTCATGCCGGTGGCGAAGACTGCTTCGCCCAGCGCGGTTCCGGTGGCGCCGTAGCTGCTTCCGCGGAAGATGCGGCCGTCTTCGAGCACCAGCGCAGCTGGAGCGGACACGGGAGCGGAAACTGGGGCGGTTACTGCGGTGTTTGTTGTCACTGTCTTACTTTCCACTATTGGCATCAGCCGCGGGGGCCGAAGAAATCAATTCCTGAAGTGCTGCGATGAGCACGTTCCTGTCCTCTGCGCGCCTGGTCCGGAAGCCGGTGTCCAGTACATGGCTGCCGTGCGCCCAGGCAAGGACGAGGAGGCCGTCCTTCTCCACGAACTTTCCGGTCATCCCGCTGTCCAGCCGGACGCCGGCCAGGGACGCCGCCGGGATGTAGAGCGCCGGAGCCCCGGAACGGTCAAAGAGGACGCCGTGCGGGTAGACCTCCAGCGTGGCATTGGTGCGGATGCCCAGCGCATGCACGGCGATCCGGTCCAGCCAGTCACCGGCGGTGGTGGATGCTACGTACTGGCCCTCGGCTGCGGCGAGCGGCTCCCCCGGCGCCTCCGGCACCACGGGCAACAGCTCGACGTCGGCCTGGCGCCTTAGGCGGTTCCGCCAGCCCATCCAGATAAGGGCAAATGCTATGGCGATGAGGCCCAGCGTGATGACCAGCGAAAGCAGCTTGGTGTCCATCAGGCTGCGCCTGCGGTTGTGGCGTACCCGTACGGGTACGGGGTGTTGAGCTCGCCGTTGAGGACGGTGGGGTGGCCCTTGAAGAACGTGGCCACCACCTTGCCGGGCAGTTCCATGCCCTTGAACGGGGAGTTCCGTCCCATCGTGGCCATCTTTGCGGGCTCCACGGTCCAGCGCGCGGCCGGGTCCACCAAGGTGATGTTGGCGGGCTCCCCTGCTTCCAGCGGCCGGCCCTGGTCCTCGAGGCGGCCGATCGCGGCAGCCGCCGTGGAGGTCACCCTGGCAAAATCCGCCCAGGTGATCAGGCCGGTTTCGATCATGGTGTGCTGGACCACGGACAGGGCTGTTTCCAGTCCGGTCATTCCCATGGCCGCCTGCGCCCACTCGCATTCCTTGTGCTCACTGGGGTGCGGCGCGTGGTCCGTGCCCACGACGTCGATGGTGCCGTCCGCGAGGCCGGCGCGCAGGGCCTGGACATCGGCGTCGGTCCGCAAGGGCGGGTTCACCTTGTAGACGGGATCGTAGCTGCGGACCAGGTCGTCGGTCAGGAGCAGGTGGTGCGGGGTGACCTCGGCGGTGACGTTGATGCCGCGCTCCTTGGCCCAGCGGATGATTTCCACCGAACCGGCGGTGGAGACGTGGCAGACGTGGAGCCGGGACCCGACATGCCGGGCCAGCAGGACGTCGCGGGCTATGATGCTTTCCTCGGCCACCGCGGGCCACCCTGCCAGCCCCAGCACGGCGGACACCTCGCCCTCGTTCATCTGGGCGCCGGCTGTCAGGCGGGGTTCCTGCGCGTGCTGGGCCACCACGCCGTCGAACGCCTTGACGTATTCCAGCGCACGGCGCATGAGGACGGGATCGTGGACGCAGATGCCGTCGTCGGAGAACATCCGGACCCTGGCGCGGGAATCGGCCATGGCGCCCAACTCGGCGAGCTGTTCCCCGGC
Source organism: Paenarthrobacter sp. NEAU-H11 (assembly GCF_050573415.1). NCBI lineage: Bacteria > Bacillati > Actinomycetota > Actinomycetes > Micrococcales > Micrococcaceae > Paenarthrobacter > Paenarthrobacter sp. NEAU-H11. Next base: position 227,276 of record NZ_JBNZGA010000005.1, read on the forward strand.
CAGGCCCACGGTGACGGCGCCGACGGGCCGGACGTCCACCCAGCCGGCCGTTTGGCCGAGCGTGTAGACCTGTTCCACCACGCCGGCGGTGTCTGCCACGGGAGTGCTGTTGGCCATCGCATGGACAGCGGTGTAACCGCCCAGCGCGGCGGCCCGGGTTCCGGTCTCCACGGTTTCGGCGTCTTCGCGGCCGGGTTCGCGGAGGTGGGTATGGACGTCCACCATGCCCGGCAGTGCCACCAGGCCGGCGGCGTCGACCACTGTGGCTCCGTCGGCTGAAAGACCCGTCCCACGCTCAGCGATCAGCCCGTCGCGGATCAGCAGGTCCGCCGGTTCGCCGCCCAGGATCGAGGCGCCGCGGATCAGGTAGGTTCCGGTGTTGGCTGCCATCAGTTGCTCTCCTTGGTGGGATGGGTGCCGGCGTACGCCAGGGCGGGGGTGGCGGCTGGTCCGCGGGTGTCCCCGGAGAGCAGCAGGTAGAGTGCGGCCATGCGCACCGAGACGCCGTTGCGGACCTGGGCCAGCACGGTGGAACGCGGTGAATCAGCGGCTGCCGCCGAAATTTCCAGGCCGCGGTTCATCGGGCCGGGGTGCATGATGATGGTGTCCTTCATGCCCAGGGTGTCCAGCGCCCGCAGACGGTTGTCATCAAAGCCCCAGCGGCGGGAGTACTCACGGGTACTGGGGAAGAAGGATGCATTCATGCGTTCACCCTGGACGCGGAGCATCATGACCGCGTCCACGCCCTGTTCGAGGGTCTCGTCCAGGTTGTAGCTGACCTTGCAGGGCCACTTTTCGACGCCGATGGGCAGCAGGGTGGGCGGCGCCACGAGGGTGACGTCGGCACCGAGGGTACGCAGGAGCCAGACGTTGGAGCGCGCCACCCGCGAGTGCAGGACGTCCCCGGCAATGGCCACCCGCATGCCCTTGAGGTCTGCGCCTTCGGAACCGGTGCCGGCCAGGCGGGCCCAGTGCCGGCGCATGGTGAACGCATCGAGCAGTGCCTGGGTCGGGTGTTCGTGGGTGCCGTCCCCGGCGTTGATGACGGCGGCGTCGATCCAGTCGGTTGCGGCCAGGCGGTGCGGCGCACCGGAGGCCCAGTGGCGGATCACGACGGCGTCCGCGCCCATGGCGGACAGCGTCTGGGCGGTGTCCTTCAGGGACTCCCCCTTGGACACCGAGGATCCCTTGGCGGCGAAGTTGATGACATCCGCCGAGAGCCGCTTGGCGGCGGCCTCGAAGGAGATGCGGGTGCGGGTGGAATCTTCGAAGAAGAGGTTCACCACGGTACGGCCGCGAAGGGCCGGGAGCTTCTTGACCTCGCGGTCGCCCACGGCAGCCATCTCCTCGGCGGTGTCGAGGATACGGATCGCGCTGGCAAGGCTGAGGTCCTCGGTGGAGAGCAGGTGCTTCATGAGCGGCCCTCGATGACTACTTCGTTGACGGGTGCGCCGCCGGGGGCGGTATCGGTTTCCTCCAGCCGGACCCTGACCTTTTCCGCGGATGACGTCGGCAGGTTCTTGCCGACGTGGTCGGCCCGGATGGGAAGCTCCCGGTGGCCCCGGTCGATCAGGACGGCGAGCCGGACGATGCGGGGGCGGCCGAGGTCCACGAGGGCGTCCAGGGCGGCGCGGATGGTGCGGCCGGAGTAGAGGACGTCGTCGATCAGGACCACCACCTTGTTGTCGATGCCCGTACGCGGCAGCTTGGTGGGGTACGGCGGCCGGGTGCCCTGGTGGGAGAGGTCGTCGCGGAACATGGTGACGTCCAGCTGGCCGACGATGGCCGCTGCGTCAACGGTGGGATCCGCGGCGGCGATTTTTTCGGCGAGCCGGACAGCCAGCGGGAAACCGCGGCGCGGGATGCCCAGCAGGACGAGGTCCTGCGATCCCTTGTTGGCCTCAAGGATCTCATGGGCGATACGAGTGAGCGCCCGGTCAATGTCCGCCTGGCTGAGGACAACCCTGGCTGGAACCGGTGCGCTGGTGACAGAAGTCAACGCTCGTCTCCCCTTTCCCCGCCTCACGGGACGGAATTAAAAAAGGATCATGTGCGTCTCAAAATTACCACAGCGGCCTCCCTGGACATGCGTCGGGAGGACGCGGTGATGGTCACACCCAGGCGGCTTAGTGGAACCGGCAAGGCGTGGTCTTAGGCGTCCGGGCGACTCACACCTAGGCTTTTCGGTATGTCGATGCATCCGAGCAACCCTGCGTCCGGCCGGCCGGAAGACCCCTGGGGGCGGGGAACGGCGCCGCTGCCCGCCCAGGCCAACCCCAGCTGGATGGGGCACGTGCAGCCCGGGAACTACCGTCCGGCGCCCGGGCATGAGGGGGCACCGGTTGGAACTGTGGTGCCGCCGCAGGACCAGGGAACCATGGTGAAGGCGGCCAGGTCCCGCAGCGGCCTGCTGGGTTTGACCGTCGGCGTCAGTGTCCTGGCCCTCCTGAGCCTTTTCCTGGTGGTGCCGTTCCTGCTGTCCAGCACGGGGGCGGCCGGGTTCGTTGTGGGGTTCCTCGCATCATTGATCCCCCTGTCCGTGGTGCTCCTGGCCGTGCACATCATCGACAAGTGGGAGCCCGAGCCAAAGCGGCTGCTGTACTTCGCCTTCACGTGGGGCGCCGCCGTATCCATTGCGGTGACCCTGCTCATCCAGCCGTTTTTCGTCCTGGCGTTCCAGTTTTCTGACGAGGCGGACCTCCGAACCTACATGGCCACGGTGCAGGCGCCCGTCGTGGAGGAGTTCGCCAAATCCCTGGGGCTGCTGATACTGCTCCTGCTGGCGAGGAAACACTTTGACGGGCCGGTGGACGGCGTGGTCTTCGCGTTCACCATCGCCGGGGGTTTCGCTTTCACCGAGAACATCCTGTACTTCGGCAGGGCCATCGCGGAGTCGGCAGATCCCGCAGGCGACTTCGCCCAGGTCTTTTTCCTCCGCGGGGTCATGTCGCCCTTTGCGCATGCGATCTTCACGGGCACCACCGGGCTGGTCATGGGGTTCGCCGCCCGGCGCTGGCATACCGGCGCCTCGGTGGCCGCTTTCCTGGTGGGGCTGCTGCCTGCCATGTTCCTGCACAACCGCTGGAACAGCATGGGGCAGGGCTTCCTGGCGGACTACATCCTGGTCCAGGTGCCCATCTTCCTCCTCGCTGTAGGCGGCATCATCCTGCTGCGCGTCGCGGAGAAGAGGCTGACCCGGCAGCGGCTGCTCGAGTACTCGGCGGCAGGCTGGTTCACTCCCGCTGAGGTGGAGCTCCTGGCCACCGTGGGCGGACGGCGGACGGCGTTGAACTGGGCCGGCAGCTATGGCAGGAAAAGGCAGATGAGGGAGTTCCTGAAGGCCGCCACGCATCTGGCGAATACCCGGCAGCGCATCCTGAGCGGCCGCGATGTCCAGCTGCACCAGGCTGAGGAGCGCCAGCAGCTGCAGCGCATCCTGGCCCTGCGGGCCGCCGTGGCCGGCTGACGCCCCGCCCGCTCACCTCGCGGGGTACGCCCTCGAAGTCAGTGCCAGCGCCTCGTCCAGTACCTTCCCGAAGTTCGCGGCATCGTGGGCAAAGCGGCCCAGGAACAGCCCGGAAACGCCGCTGAGCCTGGGCAGCACGCCGGGCTTGGCTGACCCGCCGTAGATGACCGGGAGCCCCACTAGCCCATGCCCGGCGAGCAGCGCGCGGAGGTGGCTGACGACGTCGGACACGTACCCGGTGTCCGCCGGCTCTGCTGCCCCGATGGCCCAGACAGGTTCGTAGGCCACGATGACCCGGGCGGCCAGCGCCCAGTCGCCGCCAACGGCCGCCCGGATCTGCCTGTACACAACGACGGCGGCGTCACGGGGGGAGCCTTCCCCCAAGGAGTCTTCTCCCACGCAGAGCAGCGGCGTCAGCCCGGCGTCGTCCGCTGCCCGGACCTTGAGCGCCACAATGCCGTCAGTTTCGCCGAAGTGGGCGCGGCGTTCGGCGTGGCCGATCTCCACCAGGAGGACGCCCAGATCAGCCAGCATGGACGGAGCCACTTCCCCCGTCCAGGGCCCGTCCGCCCAGCCGCAGTTCTGCGCGCCGAGGCGGACCGGCGACCCTTCGAGGATCCGGACGGCGGCGGGCAGTACCGGAAAACTGGGGACGACGAACGGGACCACCCGCCCGGCCGCAAGGGCCGGACGGGTGTCCACTTCGTGCCGGATGCCGGTGAGCCACTCAAGGGAGTCGGCGTAGCCCAGGTACATTTTGGTGCTGACGCCGACGTACACCGTTTCGGTGCCCTGGCGGTCCGTTGTGCTGCAGTCGGGCATGGGTTCGATCACTTGTGGTCGAGCAGGTCGTCCGCCTTGTTGCGGAACCGCTTGGTGGCGTACATCATGATGGCGGCCACGAACGGCAGGACGCCCAGCGCGTAGACCCCCATGGTGCCGGTGTCCGACGCCGTGACCTGATTGACCGTTGTGCGCAGGATCGGGGCCACGAAGCCGCCCAGGTTGCCCAGCGAGTTGATCAGGCCAATGCCCGCGGCGGCTGCCGTTCCGGTGAGGAAGGCCGTGGGGTAGGACCAGGCGATGGGGCCGATGGACAGGAAGCTGCACACCGCCAGGGTGATGAAGAGGATGCCCAGGGCCGGGATATGGTTTGCTCCCGCCCAGGCAGAGCCGAAGATGCACAGGCCGGTGGAGAGGAACAGGCCGGTGCCCCAGACACGGCGGCGGACTATGGTGTTGGCGGCCCGGCCGATGAAGTAGCAGGCGAAGATGCCAAAGAACCACGGGATCGCTGCCAGCAGGCCCACCATCAGTCCGACCTTTTGGCCGGTCAGCTGGGACACCTGCTGCGGCAGGTAGAACGTCACGCCATACACAGCCACCTGGAGGCAGAAGTAGATGGCCGTGAAGTACCAGACCTTGCGGTTCTTCATGGCGGCGACGACGCCTCGGGGGCCGGTTTCTTCCTTGACGGTGTCCTCCAGCGCCATGACATCCAGCAGGGCCTGTTTTTCCCCGGGGTTCAGGAATTTGGCGTCCTGGGGGCTGTTGATCAGGAAGAAGTAGGCGGCGATGCCGGCCACAACGGCGAGCATGCCTTCCACGAAGAACATGACCTGCCAGCCGGCCACGCCGGGAACCTGGTCGCCGATGTTTATCAGCCAGCCGGACAGCGGGGCACCCATCATCTGCGAGAACGGCTGCGCGAGGTAGAAGATGGCGAACATTTTCACGCGCACCTTGTTGGGGAACCAGGCAGCGAGGAACATGATGACGCCGGGGAACAGGCCTGCTTCGGTTACACCCAGCAGGAAACGCAGGATGATGAAGGAAGTCTCGCCCTGGACGAAGGCGAAGCAGGCGGACACGATGCCCCAGGTGATGGCGATGCGGGCCAGCCACACCTTTGCGCCGAACTTGGTCAGGAGCAGGTTGCTGGGAATTTCGAACAGTGCGTAGCCGATGAAGAAGATACCGGCGCCAAGGGCGTAGGCCCCCGCGGTGACCCCGCGGTCCACCCCGAGCGCCGCCTCCGCGAAGCCCACGTTGGTACGGTCCAGGAACGCAACGATGTACAGGATGACGAGCATCGGCATGAGCCGGAAGGAGGCCTTGGAGATCGCCGACTTAAGGACCGGCGAGTCCAGGAGCTCCTTGGTGGATGCTGCTGTTAGGGACATCTAAACTCCTCTTTGAGTATGTAAGCGTGGAAATCGGTGCACGTTGATGCCCGGTTACAGCGGGAAGGCGATGAGAACCACGCCCGCCAGGCAGGCGAGCACGCCGATTGCCAGGAAGATCCGTCGTTCCTTGGTCCAGGCGCCCATGGGGGGTCCTTTCCTAGTGCATGTAGAGGCCGCCGTCCACATTCAGCGTCTGGCCGGAGATGTAGCCGGCGTCCTCGCTGATGAGGAAGGCGATGGCGGCAGCGATGTCGCGGGGGGATCCCACCCGGTTGACCACCAGGTCCCTGGTGAGTTCTTCCTTGCGTTCCTCGCTGAGGGTGCCGCCCATGATGTCGGTATCGATCGGGCCCGGGGAGATGGCGTTCACGGTGATGTCGTACTCCCCCAGTTCGCGGGCGGTGGAGCGGGTCAGCCCGATCACGCCGGCCTTCGCCACCGAGTAGGGCGTTTTGGAGAACGTTCCGCCGCCCCGCTGGGCGGACACCGAAGAGATATTGACGATCCGCCCGATCCGGTTCTTAACCATTGACTCCGCGACCCGGCGGGTGGCGTAGTGGACGCCGTTCAGGTTGATGTTCAGCACGCGGTCCCACTCGGCCGCGTCAAGGTCCAGGTACGGAACCGGGGAGCTGACGCCGGCAATATTGGCCAGGGCCACCACCTGCGGCAGCTCGGCTTCGATTGAGTCGACCGCGGCGCGGACGGAGCCTTCGTCAGCCACATCGGCACCGGCGCCATGGGCCTGCACGCCGTAGCGGGATGCCAGTTCCTTGGCCGTGGCCTTGCACAGTGCGTCGTCGAGGTCGATGATGCCGATGTTCCAGCCCTGGGCCGCAAGGTAGTTGGCGGTGGCCCGGCCGATGCCGCGCTCAGAGACCGCCCCGGTGACGATGGCGGTGCGTCGTGCAGGGAAAACACTCATGGTTGCTCCTGGGAGTAGGAAGGGATGGTCAGCCGATGGGTGCCGGGCCGAGGTCTTCAAGCAGTTTCTGCATGGCCACGTAGGCCTTGTTGCGGTAGGCGATGAGCTCGGGCGTGCGTTCGGCCGGGACATTGAGGAAGCCGGCGCCGGTCTTCGTGCCGAGCTTCCCGGTCTCCACCAGGTCGCTGAGGATCCTGGGCGTGGCAAACCTCTCCGGGAAGTCGGTCTGCAGGGACTTGTAGCAGAAGTTGTAGACATCCAGCCCGGCCATGTCCGCGATGGCGAAGGGCCCAAAGAACGGCAGCCGGAAACCAAAGGTGGTGCGGACCAGTGTGTCGACGTCGTCCGCCGTCGCAATCCCCTGCTCCACCAGCTGGGCAGCTTCGTGGAACAGCGCATACTGCAGGCGGTTGAGCACGAAGCCTGTGACGTCCTTGACCACTGCTGTCTGCTTGCCGGCGGCGTGGACCAGGTCGCGGGCTGTCCCCACTGTTGATGCGGACGTGCCGGCGTGGGGAATGATTTCCACACCGGGGATGAACGGCGACGGGTTGGAGAAGTGGACGCCCAGGAAGCGCTCCGGGTTGATGACCGGCCCGGACAGTTCGGCGATGGAAATGGTGGAGGTGTTGGAGCCGATGATGGCATCCGGCCGCGCCGCTGCGCTGATGCGGGCCAGCGTCTGATGCTTGATGGCGATGACCTCGGGGACGGCTTCTTCGATGAAGTCAGCGTCCGCCACCGCTTCCTCGATGTCCTTGGCGGCCCAGAGGTTCTGCTTCAGGATCTCTGTGGAACCGGCGGGGAAAAGGCCGTCGGCCACGAACTGGTCCGATTCGGCCAGCAGGCGGTCGTAGTTGCCCCGGGCCACTTCGGCGGACACGTCCGCCAGTGCCACGCGCGCTCCGCCGAGCGCCAGGACCTGGGCGATGCCGCCGCCCATGTAGCCGGAGCCGACGACGGCGATCTTCCGCGCGCTGTTGGCGTCCGTTGGAGTCGGGGTGCTTGCTGTTTCGGTCATGGTCAGACTGCCTTCGTGTAGTCGGGCTCATAGGAGCAGATGGCGTCCACCTTGGCGGCGGAGGCTGAAGTCTCATCGAAGCGGTAGTCGAGCCATTCGCCCACCAGCTTCTTGGCCAGTTCGAGGCCGATGACGCGCTGGCCCATGGTGAGGACCTGGGCGTTGTTGCTCAGGACCGAACGTTCCACGGAGTAGCCGTCGTGGGCCGTAACCGCACGGACGCCCGGGACCTTGTTGGCCGCGATGGCCACCCCCAGGCCGGTACCGCAGATCAGCAGGGCGCGGTCTGCCTCACCGTCTGCCACCTTGCGGGCGGCGTCCACGGCCACGTGCGGGTACGCGGTCGAGTCGTTCGCCCCTACGCCGATGTCGACGACGGACGCCACGCGGCTGTCTGCCTCGAGCAGCGCCCTCAGGGCATTCTTGTACTCGACCCCGGCTTCATCGTTGCCAATGACGATGCGCCACCCTGCTGCCGCGCCCTGTCCGGAATTCTGTCCTGTGTTCTGTCCTGCGCTCATTCTTGTGCTCCATTTCCGGCCGCGGAAGCGGCCAGCCGGGAATCAGTCAGTGGGTTGTCGGCTGTGCCGGATTCGGCATAGCGTGCTATGCGGGAGGCGATGAGGCCGAAGGATACGGCTCCGGGGTCGGGATGCCCCAGGCTCTTCTCCGCCAGGGGCCGGGCACGGCCCTTGAGCGGACGGAGGGAAGCCGTGGCATCGGCCGCCTCCCGGGCAGCAGCGGCCGCCGCCGCCAGTGCCCCCTTGACCTGCGTGCCGCCGTCGAACGCTGCCCGGAAAGCCTCCTGATAGGGAAGCAGCGCGTCCACCATGGTTTTGTCGCCAGGTTCAGCCCCGCCCAGTCCGGTGATGGCATCCACGAACGCGGCCACGGCAGCGGCCGCGTCGCCGCCGCGGTACGAGTCCTTGTTGCCGAGCGCGAGCCCGGCCGCAATCACGGCTGATCCCCACAACGCACCGGAGGTGCCGCCGGCACGTTCACTCCAGGCCTCCCCGGCCGACGTCAGCACGCGCTCCACGGAAACTCCGGCTGCCGCTGCTTCAGCCGCGGCCGCCGCTGCCGCGTCCACGCCGCGGCGCATGCCGATGCCGTGGTCGCCGTCGCCCGCGATGGCGTCCAGGTTCCCCAGTTCCTCTTCATGCTCGACGACGACGCCCTGCACCTGGGCGAGCACGGCGGCGGCCAGCCGGCCCAGCTCGGCTGCTGCCGCCGTCGTGTTCTCCGCTTCACCGGCCACGGCGTCTTCCGGTCCGGCCAGCTCACGGCGGGCCCGCGGAGCCAGGTTGCCCTTGCGGAAGGCGGGGGTGTCGGCAGGCGCGTTCCAGTACCGCTCCAGTTCGTCGTCCAGCCAGAGCAGGGTGAGGGAGAGTCCGGACATGTCCAGGCTGGTGACCAGCTCGCCGCACTCGGGCTCCACCACCGTCAGGCCGGCGGCGGTGAGGAGCTTTTCGATCTTCCCGAAAAGCAGGAACAGCTCGTCGTACTTGACCGTGCCCAGGCCGTTGACGATGGCCACCACACGGTTCCCGGCGTCGTCGGGCTTGTCCGCCAGGAGCCTGAAGACCAGCAGTTCGGCGAGTTCGGAGGCGGTGGGCATGGGGTGTTCGGAGATGCCCGGCTCGCCGTGGATGCCGAGGCCCAGCGACATCTGCCCGGCGGGCACGTGGAACAGCGGCGCGTCCGCTCCCGGCAGCGTGCAGCCGTCAAAGGCCACGCCCAGGGAACGGGTGCGGTAGTTGGTCCGGATGGCCAGGCGTTCGACGGCGCCGAGGTCCAGTCCTGCTTCGGCCGCGGCGCCGGCAATCTTGAAGACCGTCAGGTCCCCGGCAATGCCGCGGCGCTTCTCGATCTGGTCCAGCGGAGCGCTGGCGATGTCGTCCGTGACCAGGACGGTGCGGGTTTCGATGCCTTCGGCGTTGAGCCGCAGCTGGGCCTGGCCGAAGTGGAGCACGTCGCCGGCGTAGTTGCCGTAACTCAGCAGCACGCCCCCGCCCGCGTTGGCGGCCTTGGCCACCCGGTAGACCTGGCCGGTTGCCGGGGAAGCGAACATGTTGCCGCAGGCGGAGCCCGTGGCGAGGCCCGGTCCCACGAGGCCTGCGAAGGCCGGGTAGTGGCCGGATCCGCCGCCCACCACCAGGGCCACTTGGCCGGCGGGCACCTCGGTGGAGCGGACCACGCCGCCGTCCACCCGGGCGACGTACCCGCGGTTGGCTGCCACAAAGCCGTCCAGTGCCTCATCCGCGAAATCAGCGGGGTTGTCGAAGATCTGGGTCATGGTTTCCTCATTGAATCCGAGTTGGAGAAGTAAAGCCGGGAGTCTGAATTGGTGCGGCCGCCACCGAATGCACGCCGGCCGCACCAGGCGCCATGGATCAGACGCTGCTGAGTTCCGGGGCGGGCAGCTGCCTCCCCTGCGCCACCCGGCTCTGCCCGAGTGCGTAGCCGTCGGTCTTGGGGAGGACGTGGCGGCGGAGGTAGTCCTGGTTGCTGGCGGTGACGCTCAGTCCGTCGCCGCCGTAGTGCTCGGTGCAAAGGATGCCCTGGAAGCCCACGGACAAGGCGACTTTGAAGGCCTCGCGGTAGTTGATGAGGCCGCTCTCCATGGGTGCCGGCATGGCGACATACATGTCGCGGGCCGTGTCCTCGTCCCGGATGTAGTTCTTCATGTGCCAGTAGTTGGAGTACGGCAGGGTCTTGGCCACCATCTCGCGCCAGTCCTCGACGGGCCGGTGCAGCCGGATGAGGTTGCCGAGGTCCGGGTTGAGGCCGACGTTGGCGAGGCCGATGTCCTGGACCATCTTCACGGAGGAGTCGGCGGTGCCCAGGTACGTGTCCTCGTACATTTCCAGGGACAGCAGGACGCCCACCTCGGCCGCGTGCCGGCCCAGTTCACGGAGGCGCGTCACGGCGTTGTTCCACGCTTCCCTGTTGCCTTCGGGGTCCTTGTAGCCTTCCACCGTCCAGAACCACAGCTGCTTCTGCTGCTCCGCCGTGATGGCCTGGTGGAGTCCAAAGGAGACAACCTCGCAGCCCAGCGCTGCTGCGGCGTCAATGGTGCGGTGGCTGTAGGCCAGGTTTTCTTCCCACCTGCCTTCTTCGATGACGCTGCGGCGGATAGCCGAGATGACCGGTACGCCGATTCCAACAGCGGCCGCGGCCTCCTTGAACTCGGCCAGGCGCCCTTGGCTCAGATCGCCCGGCCGGACCCAGCTGTCCGTGAGGTCGGCATTGGCGAAGCCGGCCTCCTTCACCTCGGACAGGACACCGGCCCAGACGGAGGCTTCGGCGTCGTTCACGTGGACACCCCGGGCGTCTGTTGCCGGAAACTGCAGCAGTGCTGCAGTGATGGGCCAGTTGTCGGCTGTGTACGCCATGGTGTAGCTCCCTTGCTAGATCCTCTTTCCTATAGGATTTATTATTAACGGGGTGTTGTCAAGGTCACACAGAGGCGGGACGGCCCAACTCAGTAGCGCCAAGTGTCGTTTTGGGGGTTCAAAACGACACATTGCGGGACTTTGTTTGGCGGGGGGGGTGGGTGAGCCAGGCGGGGCGTCAGCCATGGCACGCGCACGGACCTGCCGGATGTGCTCGGCCATCGCGGCCTCCGCCGTGCCGGGGTTGCCCGATGCAAGGGCCTTCAGGACAGCCTGGTGTTCGGCGATTGCACTGTCGGCGTCGGTAATTCCCACTCCCCCGAAGAGCCTGAACCGCTGGATCTGGCCGCCGAGGGACGCATAGGCGGCTTCCATGAACTGGTTGCCGGTGTGCCGGGCGATGAGCTGGTGAAAACGCTCGTCCGCTTCCAGGTAGTCCTTGAACTCGGCGAAGGACGGGCCCCGTGGAGCGGCCTTCAGGTCTTCCACCGCCGTTTCCAGTTCGGCCAGGCCCTTCTGGCCGATCCGTTCACAGGCCAGCTTGGCGTTCACGGGTTCGATAGCCAGCCGCGCCTCCATGAGCTCGGCGAAGTCCTCCCTTGTGAAGACCGGAGCCACCCGGTACCCCTTGAGGGCCACCCTCCGGACCATGCCCGTGTGCTCCAGCCTCGCCAGCGCCTCGCGGACAGGCGTGGGCGAAACGTCCAGGTCCCGGGCGGTGCCGTCAATGCTGACCACGGCTCCCGGCGCCAGGCGGCCGTCCATAAGGGACGCCAGGAGTTCCGCGTAGACGTGGTCGGCGAGCACCTGGCGGTTGACAGCGCGGCCCGGCCGGCGGGCCGTCGCCATGTCCTCCGGCCGGGGCCCGTTGTCCTGGGGGGCTTTCTGCATGTTCAGATCCTATAGGTTCCAACGATCCGGGACCTGCCACCCGGCCGCGGCCCCGCGGGCAGGCGGGCACCGAAAAGCCCCGTCCAGGCTTGCCGGGACGGGGCTTGTCAGTTTGGTTATGCGAGCAGGGAAGGCTTCAGCTGCTGAAGCCGGCCCAGGAGGCCGTTGATGAATTGGGGCGACTCGTCAGTGGAAAGCGTCTTGGCCAACGCCACCGCTTCGCTCACCGCCACGCCGTCCGGAATATCGTCGTTGTACAGGAGCTCCCAAGTGCCGATGCGCAAGATGATGCGGTCCACCGAGGGCATCCGCTCAAGGCTCCAGCCCTGGGAGTACGTCTCCAGGAACTCGTCGATGGCGGTTTGCTGGGACAGCACGCCCTCAACGATTTCGATGGTGTACGGGTTGATTACCTGGTCGGTCTTTTCCCGCCGGGAGCGGATCACGTCAAAGGCCGAAACCGAGCGCTGCTCAGCTTCGAAAAGAACGTCCAGTGCCCTGTTACGGGCTTTACCGCGTGCGCTCACTACTCAGTGACCCGGCCCAGGTAGCTGCCGTCGCGGGTGTCTACCTTGACCTTGGTGTTGTTTTCAATGAACAGCGGAACCTGGATCTCGTACCCGGTTTCCAGGGTTGCGGGCTTGGTGCCTGCGGAGGAGCGGTCGCCCTGCAGGCCCGGCTCGGTGTAGGTGATTTCCAGCACGACGCTGGGCGGGAGTTCGATGTACAGCGGGGTGCCCTCGTGAATGGCGATGTTGACCATCTGGTTCTCGAGCATGAAGTTGGTGGCATCGCCTACCGTTGCGCCGGAGACAGTGATCTGGTCGAAGTCCGAGGTGTCCATGAACACGAAGTCGGCGCCGTCCTGGTACAGGTACTGGTAGTCACGGCGGTCAACCGTTGCGGTCTCGATCTTGAGCCCGGCGTTGAACGTCTTGTCCACGACCTTGCCGGACATCACGTTGCGCATCTTGGTGCGCACGAACGCACCGCCCTTGCCTGGCTTGACGTGCTGGAATTCGATGATGTTCCAGAGCTGGCCCTCGAGCTTCAGGACCGTTCCGTTCTTGATGTCGTTAGTGGTTGCCACTGTTTCCTCTGGTCTCTGTCTGGTCGCGTTGTCAGACGTTGTATGCCGGGCAGGCAACCCAAACGGACTGCCGGCGCGTGTTTGTCAAAAATCGGGTGGTTAAAAATTCAAGAACCATTCTACCGGGTTAATCCGGTGCGCTTCCCGGCTGCGGCTTCAGGCGGCTGCCGGAGGGCAGCTGCACCGATCCGCTGCCGGTGTCAGCAGGCCAGGTCCAGGACATCCCGGGCACGCTGCAACGCCACGGTGGACGAGTAGATCTGGGCCGCATCGGCGGACTGCGCCACGCGCAGGTCGAGTGCGCGCGCGAACGATTCAACAGCTGCTGACATCTGGCCGGCACTGTACTGGGTCTTTCCCAGGAACTGCCACACGAGGGCCTCCCGCGGCGTCCCCTGCACTTCGGCCAGGAGCTGGCGGAACAGCTCCACGGCACGGTCAAGGCGGTTTGAAACCCGCAGCACCTCAGCCTCGAAGGTCCGCAGCCGGAAGGATTCGGGGTCCTTGAACCGGGCTTCGGCCAGCAGTTCGGCGGCTTCGGAGGCGTGTCCTTCCACCAGGAGAACGAAAATATGGTCTGCCGGATCGCTGGATACCGCCAGCGCCTCCCGGCAGGCGTCCTCGTTCACAATCTCCGGCAGCAGCGATTCCGGGTTAATCCGGATACCCGGAAAACCGGCCTCGGGCCAGTCTGCTGTTCCTTGCATGTCCCCCTGCATCAGGAAGCAATTTCCTGATATGCGGCGAACAGCAGGGAGGTGTCCGGGACGTCAAGGATTCCGGGCTTTGCCACGCCGTCCAAAACAACAAAGCGCAGCAGGTCACCGCGTGACTTCTTGTCGCGCCGCATTCCGTCAAGGAGGGCTTGCCAACGGTCCCGCCGGTAAGTAACCGGGAGGCCGAGGCTCTCAAGGACGGTCCGGTGCCGGTCGGCATCGGCATCGCTGAGGCGGCCCACGCTGCGGGCGAGCTCGGCAGCGAACATCATGCCAACCGAGACAGCGGCGCCGTGACGCCACGAGTAGCGTTCGACGAGTTCGATGGCGTGCCCGAGGGTGTGCCCGTAGTTCAGGATTTCCCGCAAACCGGATTCCTTGAGGTCCTCGGAAACCACCTTGGCCTTAACGGCGATGGCCCGCTCGATCAACTCCCGGAGGACGTCAGACTGCGGATCCACCACAGCGGCCGGGTCCTTTTCCACGAGGTCGAGGATGGCGGGATCGGCGATGAAACCGCACTTGATGACCTCCGCCATGCCGGAAACCATCTCGTTGCGGGGCAGCGTGTTGAGGGTGTCCAGATCGGCCAGCACGCCCGCGGGAGGATGGAATGCGCCCACCAGGTTCTTGCCTTCGGCGGTGTTGATCCCCGTCTTCCCGCCCACGGAGGCGTCCACCATGGCGAGCAGGCTGGTGGGCATGTGGATGACCTTGACGCCGCGCAGCCAGGTGGCTGCAACGAAGCCGGCGACATCCGTGACCGCGCCTCCGCCGACGGCAACGATGGCGTCGGACCGGGTGAAGTCGTTCTGCCCCAGGACCTGCCAGCAGAAGGCGGCCACCTGGATGTGCTTGCCTTCTTCGGCGTCCGGGATTTCCGCGGTCAGGGAGGTGAAACCGGCGGCGGCCAGCTCGTCGCGGACGGTGTCGCCGGTAAGCCGCAAGGCGCGCGGATGGATGACCAGCACGCGCCGTACCCGCTCCCCCAGCAGCCCCGGAAGGTCACCCAGCAGCCCCCGCCCCACGACGACGTCGTAATTCTCGGCGGCGGAACTGCCTGTGACACTGATGACTGTTGATTCGGTGGTCACTTTTCAACTTCCTGTTTGGCAGCTGCGTAGTCCCGCAGTGCTGCTTCGAGCCGCGCGCCCAGCTCGGAAACCGAGCCGTGGCGCACGTCCAGGGTGAGGTCAGCCAGCCGCTCATAGACTGGCTTGCGGGTGGCGAACATTGCGGTCCAGCGGCCCATCGCGTCCCCGGCCAGCAGCGGGCGCCCGGAGTTCCGGGCGATGCGGCCGGCCACTGTTTGCGCGTCGCATTCGAGGTACACCACGGTACAGCGGCTGATCAGCTGCTGAGTGCCGGAGTCCAGTACCGCGCCGCCGCCGAGGGAGATCACCGCGACGGTCTGGTCCGCCGCTTCGACGACGTCGGCTACCGTCCGTGCTTCGATCTCACGGAACGCATGTTCACCGCGTCCGGCAAATATATCCGAAATCGATCCATGGCCGGCCACGATCACGGCGTCGGTGTCCACGAACGGGACGCCGAGCTGATGGGCAAGCTGCTGCCCGATGGCCGACTTGCCCACCGCCATGGGCCCGATCAGGACAATGGGCCGGCCTGAGGGTCCGGTTTTGCTGCGGTGGGGCACTTACTGGCCGATCGAGTCCAGGGACGCCGGAATGTTGTCCAGGTAACCCTTGATGTTGCGTGCGGTCTCCGCGACGGAGTCGCCGCCGAACTTTTCGGTGACGGCCTCGGCGAGGACCAGCGCCACCATTGCCTCTGCCACCACACCGGCGGCCGGAACCGCACAGACGTCCGAACGCTGGTGGTGCGCCTTTGCAGGCTCCCCGGTGCTGACGTCGATGGTCTTGAGGGCGCGCGGCACCGTGGCGATGGGCTTCATGGCGGCCCGGACGCGCAGGACGTCTCCGATGCTCATGCCGCCCTCGATGCCGCCGGCACGGTTGCTGGTGCGGACAATGCGGCCGTCAGCATCCCGGACGATTTCGTCATGGGCGGCGGAGCCGCGGCGCGCGGCCGTCAGGAAGCCGTCGCCGACCTCCACGCCCTTGATGGCCTGGATGCCCATCAGTGCGGCGGCAAGGCGGGAATCCAGGCGCCGGTCCCAGTGCACGTAGCTGCCCAGTCCTGGCGGGAGTCCGTAGGCGAGGACTTCCACCACGCCGCCCAGGGTTTCGCCTTCCTTGTGGGCGGCGTCCACCTCGGCGACCATCGCATCGGAGGTTTCGCGGTCGAAGCAGCGGAGCGGGTCGGCGTCCAGCGCAATGACATCCGCGGGCACCGGAAGGGGACGTCCTTCCGGGACTGCGACAGTGGCAATGCTGACTGTATGGCTGACCAGCTCGATGCCGAGGTGCTTGAGGAATTGTGCCGCAACGGTGCCCATGGCAACGCGGGTGGCGGTCTCGCGCGCGCTTGCCCGCTCCAGGACAGGACGTGCCTCAGCGAAGCCGTACTTCTGCATCCCGGTGAAATCGGCGTGGCCGGGCCGGGGGCGGGTCAGCGGCGCGTTGCGTGCCTGGTCCGCGAGCAGGTCCGGATCCACAGGATCCGCCGACATGATCTGTTCCCACTTGGGCCACTCTGTATTGCCCACCTGGATGGCCACCGGGCCGCCCTGGGTGAGGCCGTGGCGGACGCCGCCGAGGATGGTGACAACGTCCTGCTCGAACTTCATGCGCGCGCCACGGCCATAGCCCAGCCGGCGGCGTGCCAAGGAGTCTGCGATGTGCCCGCTGGTGATTTCCACACCGGCGGGGACGCCTTCAATAATTCCCATCAGAGCCGGACCATGGGATTCACCGGCAGTCAACCAACGCAACATATCTTCCATCCTGCCACGGGGGGCGGTTACAAAGCGCGTCGGGGAAGGCCGACTGAGGCGCACATCACATCTATGACGGCGGCATTGACGTCATCGCCGCGACGGGTAAAAAGGCGTACCTGTTCCACTGCCTGGTACAGCAGCATCTCCAGGCCGGGCACCACGGTGCCGCCGCCTGCCTGCCACACCGAGGCGACCAGGCTGGGCCAGGGATCGTAGGCAACATCCAGCAGCACGCCGGTAGTGGCGGTTTTCAACTCCGCTATTTCGGCCGCCAGCCCGTCCGCGGCCCGCGGTGGCAGGGTGGAGATGACGACGTCGGCGGCGGCCGTTGGGTGCACCGCGTCAGCCAGGCGGCGGATGTCCAGGTCCATGCCCAGGCTTGCGGCGGCGGAGCGGACCTCCCCGGTCCTGGAGGTGTCCCGGACGAAGACCTGGACGTGGCCGGTCCCAAGCTCCTTCAGCGCCGCGATGGCAGAGGCCGCTGTTCCCCCGCCGCCGAGGATGACGGCGGCGGGGGCTGGCCCCGTCCCGGCATGCCGCAGGGCGTTGACGATCCCGGCAACATCGGTGTTCGATCCAACGATCTTCCGGCCGCCGTCGTGGTCCTCGAAGGACACCGTGTTGACCACACCCAGGATCCCGGCAACGCCGCGGACCTCATCCACCTGCCCGAGCATCGCCGTCTTCAAGGGCATCGTGACGGACAGGCCGCGCCAGCCCGGCTGGTCGCGGATCTGCCGCATCAGCGTCGGCAGCAACTGCTCGGTGACGTCAATCGCCGTGTAGCTGATGCCGACGCCCAGCCGGCCGTAGGCAGCAAGATGCAGTGCCGGCGACTTCGAGTGGCTGATCGGGTGGCCCAGGACGGCAGCCCGAAGGCTCATGTGCAGCGTCCGGCGTTCGCCGCGCACCAGGCGTTGTACTGCTCGACGTACCCGTTGTGCTCGGCCAGCGTCCTGGAGAACTTGGTCTCCTTGGTGTCCAGGTTGATGGTGACCCAGTACAGGTAGTCGTTCGTCTTCGGCCTGGCGGCAGCATCAATGGCCGTCTTTCCCGGAGAGCCGATGGGTCCCGGGGGCAGTCCGGGATTCGCATAGGTGTTGTACGGGTTGGACTTGTCCTGGCGCTGTTCGTCCGTGAAGTTGTAGCTCTTGGTGCCCAGGCCGTACGTCACCGCCGAGTCCACCTGCAGGAAACCTCCGGTCTGGTCGTTGGGCTTGAGCCGGTTGTAGATGGCACCTGCCACGTCCCCGTACTCCGCCTGGCCGCCTTCGGCTTGGACAATGCTGGCCACGATCACGGCCTCGTACTGCTTGGCCGGGTCCGTGATGCCCTGCGACACAAGTTCGTCGGTTGTGATCTTGACCAGGGCCTGGAGGATGTCCTTTGCCGGGGTACCAAGGGGGAAACGGTGTTCACCCGGAGCCAGGTAGCCCTCAAGGTTTTTTGCGGTGGCCGGCAGCCCGAACTGGGCCGGCTGGTTGCTGAGCGCCTGCAGGTCCTGGATGGATATTCCGGAACCTTGCGAGATCGCCTGCAGGGACTCGCCCACGCGCAGGCCGGCACTGAGGGCGAAGTAGATGACCTTGGTTTGGTCCTTGCCCAGCAGGACGTTTACGGCGTCGGAATTCTTCATCTCGTTCTTGAACGTGTAGTCCCCCGGAGCCAGTGTTCCCCCGGATGCGCTGAAGCTCTGGAGGAAGGTGTCCGCATTCGCCACCACGCGTTCGTTTTCCAGCTTCGCAGCGACGGACCGGGTGCCTTCGCCGTTCTCGACGGTCACCACGACTTCGCCCGTCCCCGGGCCCGGGAAGTCGGCGGGCTTGTCGTTGCCAAGCAACGGCTTCAGGAACTGCGCGCCGACTGCCACGGCCGTGACGAAGACAGCAAGGGTAAGGAACAGTGCCAGCATCCGCCTGCGGCGGCGCACCTTCTTGGACGGTTTGGCCACTACCGCTGCCGTCGACGGGGCGGGAAGGAATTCGTGATGGTGCGCGCCGTCGTCGTGCCCCTCGGCGTAGTGGGCGTCACCGTAGTGCTCCTGGTCGTAGTGGCCATCGTGATAGTGATCCGCGTGGTGCGCTGCAGGGTAGGCGGCCCCGTCCGGGAAGTGCGGCTCGTCGTCGTAATGCGTTCCAGTTCCGTGCTGGTGGGCTCCGAAGGCGGGCGCTCCTGAAAAAACGGGTGCCTCGTGGGCATGAAGCCCGTCATGCCGGCCGGCTTCTTCATAGTTGGCGTCCCCACGGAAGTCTTCGTTGTGATGTGCCTCTTCCCGGGGGATGTCCTGGATGGACGGCGGAGTGAGGGGAGCAGCAGGAACGGGCTGTTCTACCGGTGTTTCCTGCGGTGCCGCTTCCTGGGGTCCAGCTTCGTTCCGCAATGCTTCGTCCTTAGGCAGGGGGTGCGGCTCGGGTGCCACGGGAGGTTCCGAAGGCTGCGGCGGAATGTCGTGGCCGGTCTCGTAGGCCTGCTCGGGCACCGCGTCCTGGCCTCCGGTGTTGAAGGTTTTTTCCCTTGCACGGAGTTCCTTGCGGGTCAGCGGTCGTGCTGCTCCGGCGTCCAGTGGGCTGGAAGCGTCGTCAATGTTGGCAGGGCTCACTGTTGCCTTCCATTATCTGAAGATTGGGCCGTTTCGCCGGGGGCGGCGCGCACAGTGTCATTCTGCCCGCTGCCTCCCAGGTCCACGGAAGGGGGCGGCGGCGTCACGCGTGAGCCGACGTCCGCTCCCCTGGCTTTCTGCATGTCGATGGCGTGCTGAAGGATACCCGCCGCCGCGACCTGATCAACTACTTTACGGTGATTCCTGCTGCTCATGCCAGCTTCATGCAGGTTGCGGTGCGCGGTCACGCTGCTCAACCGTTCGTCCACAAGGTTAACCGGGACGTCCACAGCACGGGCAGCCAGTTCGCCGGCAAGCAGCCGGGCGTAGTCCACGGCCATCTTGGCGGACGCCCTTTCCTCACCCTTGAGGGTGCGGGGCAGCCCCACGATCACCTGCACGGCGCCGAGCTCCTCGACCAGGTTTGCGATGACCCTGATGTCGGAGTTTTTCCTGGCGTTGCGGTCCAGTGTTTTGTAGGGCGTTGCCAGGATCGAGTCGCGGTCGCAGATGGCAACCCCCACCCGGACCGTGCCGACGTCCACCCCCAGTTTGATGCCCTGGGGGTAGGCGCCGGCAGCTGCAGGACTGGTCATGGGTGGTTAGCGCCGCGTAATGGCGTCAACAACCGCCGCCAGTGCCGGGCCGACCTTGCCGGCGTCGGTGCCGCCGCCCTGGGCGACGTCGTCCTTGCCGCCGCCTCCGCCGCCGAGGACACCCGCGGCGAGGCGGACAAGCGCGCCGGCCTTGACCCCGGCCTCCCTGGCGGCTTCATTGGTGGCCACCAGGATCATGGGACGGTCGTTGGCAACGCCGGCAACGGCCACAGTCGCCGCTGCCGAGCCGAGACGGTTGCGCAGGTCCAGCGCCAGGCCGCGAAGATCGTCCGCGCCACTGACCTGGCCGGCATCATGGGCGATGACGCTCACGCCGGCCGCATCCTTGGCGCTGCTGACCAGCTGTGCGGCCGAGGCGGCCAACTGCTCCTTGCGGAGGCGGTCCAGCTCCTTCTCCGTGGCCTTGAGCTTGGCGAGGGTGGCGGAAATCCGGTCGGCCAACTGGCCCGAGGGCACTTTGAGGAGCTCGGTCAGCTCGGTCACCAGGGCGCGTTCGGCGGCCAGGTGGCGGAACGCATCCATGCCCACGAAGGCCTCCACGCGGCGGTTTCCCGACCCCACGGACTGCTCGCCCAGCAGCGAAAGGCTGCCGATCAGGGAAGTGTTGGGAACGTGGGTGCCGCCGCACAGCTCGCGGGACCAGGCGCCGTCAATCTCCACCACGCGTACTTCGCTGCCATAGTTTTCACCGAACAGTGCCATGGCGCCCAAGGCCTTGGCCTCCGCCAGTCCCATCACCTTGGTCTCCACCCGGAAATTGTTCCGGATGGCCAGGTTGGAGACTTCCTCGATCTCGGACCGGGTGGCCGTGCTCAGGCCTTCGCCCCAGGCGAAGTCGAAGCGCAGGTAGCCGGCCTTGTTGTAAGAACCGCGCTGCGTGGCTTCGGGGCCGAGGATCTGGTGGAGCGCCGCGTGCACGATGTGCGTGCCGGTGTGGGCCTGTTCGGCGGCGTGCCGGCGTTCACGGTCGACGGCGGCGCGGACCAGCGAGTCGGACCCGATTTCGCCTTCGCGCACGATCGCCTTGTGCACGCTCAGGCCTTTCAGGGGCCGCTGCACGTCAAGGACCTCGACGACGAATCCGTCACCGGTGATGAGGCCCGTGTCTGCGGCCTGGCCGCCTGCTTCCGCGTAGAACGGGGTCTCGGAGAGCACCAGCTCGATCTCGTCACCCGTGGAGGCCTGCTGGACCGGGCGGCCGCCCGTGAGGATGCCGCGGACCCGGGATTCGCCGTCGAGCTCCGTGTAGCCGGTGAAGACCGTCTCGCCCTGGGCCAGGATGTCCTGGAAGGCGCTGAGGTCGGCGTGGCCGCCCTTCTTGCCCTTGGCATCCGCCTGGGCGCGCTGGCGCTGTTCCTGCATGAGGCTGCGGAACGCTGCCTCATCCACCTTGAGCCCGGCTTCTTCGGCCATTTCCAGGGTCAGGTCGATGGGGAACCCGTAGGTGTCGTGCAGGGTGAAGGCGTCCTCGCCGGACAGCGGCTTGTTGGCCGCTTTGGACACCTTGACGGCGTCCTCAAGCCGGGCAGTGCCGGAAGCGATGGTGCGCAGGAAGGCCTTCTCCTCCGCGTAGGCGATGCGGCTGATCCGGGCGAAGTCGGTGTCAACCACGGGGTAGACGCCCTTCATGGCGTCGCGGGAGGCCGGCAGGAGCTCAGGCAGGCATGCCTGTTCCACGCCAAGGAGGCGCATGGAGCGGACGGCACGGCGGATGAGCCGGCGCAGGACGTAGCCGCGGCCCTCGTTGGAGGGGGTCACGCCGTCGGAGATGAGCATCAGCGCCGAGCGGACGTGGTCGGCGACCACGCGCATGCGCACGTCGTCCGTGTGGTGCGGGTCGTCGTCGGACTCGGCGGAGGTGTACTCCCTGCCGGAAAGTTCGGCGGCCTTGTCGATGACGGGGCGGACCTGGTCCGTCTCGTACATGTTCTCGACGCCCTGCAGGATCATGGCCAGGCGCTCCATGCCCAGGCCGGTGTCGATGTTGCGCTTGGGCAGCTCGCCCACGACGTCGAAGTCTTCCTTCGAACGCACGTTTTCGATCTGGTACTGCATGAACACGAGGTTCCAGATCTCGATGTAGCGGGTTTCGTCCGCCAGCGGGCCGCCCTCGACGCCGTATGCGGGGCCGCGGTCATAGTAGATTTCGGAGCAGGGGCCGGCAGGGCCGGGCTGCCCGGTGTGCCAGTAGTTGTCCGCCTTGCCCATTTTCTGGATGCGCTCCGCGGGGACGCCGGTGTTCTTCAGCCACAGTTCCCTGGCTTCGTCGTCCTCTTCGTAGACGGTCACCCAGAGGCGTTCCGGCGCAAGCCCGTAGCCGCCGTCGTCAACGCTCGTGGTGAGCAGTTCCCAGGCGAATTTGATGGCATCTTCCTTGAAGTAATCTCCGAAGGAGAAGTTGCCGCACATTTGGAAGAAGGTTCCGTGGCGGGCAGTCTTGCCCACTTCCTCGATATCGCCGGTGCGGATGCATTTCTGCACGCTGACGGCACGTGAGTAGGGTGGTTCCTCCCTGGCCGTCAGGTAGGGAATGAACGGCACCATGCCGGCAACCGTGAACAGCAGCGAGGGGTCGCTGGAAACCAACGATGCGGAGGGAACCGCGGTGTGGCCCTTGCTGACAAAAAAGTCCACCCAGCGCTTTGTGATCTCCTGCGACTTCATGAGCTGTTACGTACCCTTCTTGCTCCGCGCACTGACCGGCGCGGAGGTTCTTTCGCGTGCGGTTCCCGTAGCTGTACGGTTCCCGCCGGTGTTGTTATAACGTTTGGTGCCGCCGCATCGTGCGGTCGGCAGGGTGCGGGCCGGCGTGGTGCCGGCCTGCGGGGCCTGGTCAGCGGCGGACCAGGTCTTCCGATTCGACGCCGAGGGCGGCCCGAAGATCGGTCTCGCGCTCACGCATCCCTGCGCGGACGGCATCGGCGAAGTCGTAGACGCCGTCAGCGAGCCGGTTCACCGCGCGGTTGAGGCCCTCCGGGCCAAGCGCGGACTGCATGCCGGCCTGCGCTTCGGTCACCTTGCGGAAGGCGATCACTCCGATCGCCACGCCGATTCCCATCCAGACAAGTCGTTTCATTTTATGTTCTCCGGAATTCAGCGGCTGCGGCGGCCGGCAGCGGGTTTCTTGCGGTTGGCAAACGCGGTGCGGACACCGTAGCTGAAGGCGGCCACCTTGATGAGCGGGGATCCGACTGTGGCGGCCACCAGCGAGGACAGCGCCGACAGGTTGGCCGAGGCGTCCGAAACGTTGGACGAGATACCGTCCACTTTCTTCAGCTGCTGGTTGGTGGTGGACACGGTGGCCGTGACCTCGTCCATCAGGGGCGTGGCGCCGTCGCTCAGGGACCGGATGGCCGTGCGCACCTCGTCAAACACCTTGCCCAGCTTCACGATGGGCACCGCGAGCAGCAGCACCAGGAGCGCAAACACCCCGGCAGCGATCAGGCCGGCAATATCGCCACCAGACATAGACGTTTCATCTCCTCGAAATTCTGTGGTTCGTGTCATCAGCGGATGCGTCAGCAAAACGCGTTTCCGCAGATGTCCCCCAAGTACCTTACATACAAAGAAGCCCGCGGCGCTTGCCACGGGCTTCTTTGGATACGCTGCCGGAATTTAGCGTGCGTAGAATTCGACGACGAGCTGCTCTTCGCAGGTCACGGGGACCTCGGAGCGCTTGGGGCGGCGGACCAGGCGTGCCTGCAGGGCCTCCAGCTTGACGTCCAGGTAGGCCGGAACGGCGGGCAGGACGTCGCGGTGGGCGCCGGCTGCTGCAACCTGGAGCGGGACCATGGTTTCGCTGCGGCTGTGGACGTGGACCAGCTGGCCCTCGCCGACGCGGAACGACGGACGGTCAACGCGGACGCCGTCAACCATGATGTGGCGGTGCACAACCAGCTGGCGGGCCTGGGCGATGGTGCGGGCGAAACCGGCACGCAGGACCAGGGCGTCAAGGCGCATTTCGAGCAGTTCGATGAGGTTTTCACCGGTCAGGCCCTTGGTGCGGCGGGCCTCTTCGAAGGCACGGGTCATCTGTGCTTCGCGGATGCCGTACTGGGCGCGCAGGCGCTGCTTTTCGCGGAGGCGTACGGCGTAGTCGGAGTCCTGCTTCTTGCGGGCACGGCCATGCTCACCGGGGCCGTACGGGCGGCGCTCCATGTACTTGGCGGCCTTGGGGGTCAGAGCGATGCCGAGGGACCGCGAGAGGCGGGCCTGACGGCGAGCACGAGTGTTGTTAGCCACTTGTGTCCTTCCAATATCTGCGGTGTGTCAGTGTTACTGGCCTCCACGATGGAGAGCATCGGCCAACCGCTGCCTTTTGCTACTGGGCACAGGGCATAACCTTCTCAACGTAAATTGGGGAGATTGTGCGTCCGTGCCTTGCCAGACAAACATCTATCCTACCACGGCGGCTACTTGCCCCGGACAATCTTCCGCAGCCGCTCCAGGCGCACCGCAATGTCCCGCTCCGCGCCGTTGGCCGTGGGCTGGTAGTAGTCCCTCCCCACGAGGTCGTCCGGGGGATACTGCTGGGCGGCTACTCCGTGCGGCGCATCGTGGGCGTATTTGTACCCCACGCCGTGGCCCAGCTGTTTGGAACCCGGATAGTGCGCGTCCCGCAGGTGCGCGGGGATGCCGTTCCCCAGGCCTGCCCGGACGTCGGCGATAGCCTTGTTGATGCCCATGTAGGCGGCGTTGGACTTCGGAGCGGTGGCCAGGTGCACCACGGCCTCGGCAAGGATGATGCGGCCCTCCGGCATCCCGATCAGCTGCACGGCCTGGGCCGCTGCCACTGCCGTCTGCAGCGCAGTGGGATCGGCCATCCCCACGTCCTCGGCCGCAGAGATCACGATCCTTCGGGCCACGAAGCGGGGGTCCTCCCCCGCTTCCAGCATCCGCGCCAGGTAGTGGAGGGCTGCGTCCACGTCAGACCCGCGGATCGATTTGATGAAGGCACTGATGACGTCGTAGTGCTGGTCCCCGGCACGGTCGTAACGGACGGCGGCAACATCGAGGGCACGCTCGGTGTGCTTGAGTTCGACGACGACAGGCCCTTCCGCTGCATCGTCCGCATCCCCGAACGCAACCCCGGCTGCCGCTTCCAGGGCCGTCAAGGCACGGCGGGCATCACCCCCGGAAAGCCTTACGAGGTGGTCCAGTGCTTCCTCATTGAGGTCCACTTTCCCGTTCAGGCCGCGAGGATCTGCAACGGCGCGCTGGATCAGTCCCTCGATGTCCGCATCGGTCAGTGGCTTGAGGGTCAGCAGCAGGGAACGGGACAAAAGCGGCGAGACGACCGAAAACGAGGGGTTCTCGGTGGTGGCAGCCACCAGGACCACCCACCGGTTTTCGACGCCGGGCAGCAGGGCATCCTGCTGGGCTTTGTTGAAGCGGTGGATCTCGTCGAGGAACAGGACGGTGGTGGTCTTGTAGAGGTCCCTCGCGGTGAGGGCGTCGTCCATCACCCTCCGCACGTCCTTGACGCCGGCAGTGATGGCAGAGAGTTCCACGAACTTCCGGCCCGGTCCCCTGGCGATCACGTGCGCCAGGGTGGTCTTGCCGGTCCCGGGAGGACCCCAGAGGATGAGCGACGTGGGTCCTGCCGGGCCGGTTGTGTCCGCTCCCGCCCCGGCAGCGAGCTGGCGCAAGGGTGACCCCTGACCCAGCAGGTGTTGCTGGCCCACCACCTCATCGAGGGTGCGGGGACGCATCCGGACGGCGAGCGGGCCGCGGGGGGAAGCGCTGCCTCCTCCCCCGGCAGGCCGCCCGACGGCAGGTGCAGCACTGTCGCCGTCGTCGTCATCATTGCCGGGCCCGTGCCCGAAGAGATCTTCCACATAGATAGGCTACTTCCAGTTCACCTTCCGGTTTCGCCGGAAGCCACGCGCGTCAGCGAAGGGTTGACCCATGTCCGTGCATGCCACCGGCGGAGCCAGGCCGCCGTCCGTACGGACCGCTTTCGTCCCCGGCGCCCGGCTGGCCGGATGGGCAGGGCGGTTCGGTGCTGCGCACGGCGGGTACCGGATGACGGATGACGACGACGGACTGCGGCTGATTGCCGCGGACGGCACCGAAGCATTGCTGCAGCCGCCGTGGCCGGTTGACGGAAGGCCGGGCCGTGGGGCGGATGCCCTTGAACGGCTCGCGTCCCTCGCGTCCCAGCCGCGCAGGCTCGGCCTCCTGCTGGTCCGGCGCGGAGGATACGGCGTAGCGGTAGTAAGTGAGGGCGTGGTCCTGGCCTCCAAGGTGGGCTCCACCTATGTGCAGTCCCGGACCGCCGCGGGCGGCCAGTCGCAGCAGCGCTTCGCACGCCGGCGGAGCAACCAGGCAGACGCTCTGGTGGGGGCAGTCGCCGAACATGCCGGCCGCGTGTTCAGCAGTGCATCTTTTGAATACGTGGTTCCCGGGGGCGACAGGACCCTGGCCGGCCTTGTCCTCGAGCACCCGGCCCTGAAGGGCTATACCGCCTTGCCCCGGCTGGCCTGTCTCGACGTCCCGGATCCCAAGGCCTCGGTGCTGAGGAAAACCGCCGCCGATGCGTGTGCGGTGCGGATCCAGGTCTCAGACCCGTCCTAGTTAACAGCCTGTGAGAGCCCTGCGCGGCCGCTGCTGGCGGTAAATGTACCGTCCCGACTCCGTAAAACCCGCCTTGCTGTACAACTGCCGGGCAGCTTGGTTCGCGGCTGTAACCAGCAGCCAGAACCTGTCCACTCCGTGCGCGCCTCCCTCGGCAAGGAGGGCCTGGAGCACCGCCGTCGCATATCCCCGGCGGCGGCCCGACGCGGATGTGGCCATGCAATAGATTCCTCCCGTGCCGTGCACCATGGCGAGGCGCCCTACCGCGGCGGGGACACCGTCGTCGCCCCTTACGAGGGCATACAGCGACGGGCATCCGGTCAGGATGGCGCGCGCCGTGTCACGCTCCCCCTCTCCGCCTCGGCCGTCCACGCTCCACCAGAGGTGCAGCCACTCCTCGTCCGGCGCGTCCTGAACCTCCACCCGTCCGCTTCCGGAACCTGGGAAGCCGTTCCCCGAAGGCCGGGACATGATCAGCGTTTCCGACTGCCGGGTGAAGCCTTGGGCGTCCAGGACCTCATTCAGCCCGTCGTTGGCGGGAGTGTCCGTCATCTGGAAGATGAGCGGCAACCGCCGCTCCCGGTACCACTGCATCGCCTCGCGCAATGCTGCCAGGGGCTCCCCGGCAGTGTTCCGGGGCCACACCGAGTTCGCCCTCTGGGTGACCCCGGCCGCAGCACGGAGCACCCACTCCCCCGTGTCCCGGCGCTCAACGGCAGGCCAGGCGGCATCCATGAGTATCTCGAAGGCGCCGGTCTGGTGACCCGGGAGGCTGTGGACCACTGGGGTTCCTGTCTGCGGATAAGCCTGAAGGCCCTCCCATCCGGGAGGGCCTTCAGGCCAAACGGGGTAATGCCCTACTTGCCCTCTGCCGGCTTGGACTCCGGCTTGAAGTCGACACCGGCTTCCTTGCGCTGCTGGGGCGTGATCGGGGCGGGGGCGGCGGTCAGGGGATCGTACCCGTTGCCGGTCTTGGGGAAGGCAATAACGTCGCGGATGGACTCAACCCCAGCCAGCAGTGCCACCACGCGGTCCCAGCCAAAGGCGATGCCGCCGTGCGGAGGGGCACCGTACTTGAAGCCCTCCAGCAGGAACCCAAACTTGGTCTGGGCATCTTCCCGGTCGAGGCCCATCAGTTCGAACACCCGTTCCTGGACGTCGCGCTCGTGGATACGGATGGATCCGCCGCCGATTTCGTGGCCGTTGCAGACGATGTCGTAGGCGTACGACAGCGCTGATTCCGGGTCCTTGTCAAAGGTCTCCAGGAACTCGGGCTTGGGCGAGGTGAAGGCGTGGTGGACGGCGGTCCACTTGCCTGCACCCACCGCCACGTCACCTGAAGCAACGGCCGCGGCCGCAGGTTCGAACATCGGCGCGTCGACCACCCAGCAGAAGGCCCAGGCGGCGGGATCGATCAGGCCGGTGCGATGTCCGATTTCCACCCGGGCAGCGCCGAGCAGTGCCCGTGCCGCAGGCTTCTCGCCGGCAGCGAAGAAGATGCAGTCACCGGGCTTGGCGCCGACCGCGTCTGCCAGGCCTGCGCGCTCCGTGTCGGTCAGGTTCTTGGCCACTGGACCGGCAAGTTCGCCATCTTCCTTGAACAGGACATAGGCAAGTCCCTTGTGGCCGCGCTGCTTGGCGAATTCCTGCCAGCCATCCAAGGTCCGGCGCGGCTGGGAGGCGCCGCCGGGCATCACCACGGCACCGACGTAAGGCGCCTTGAACACACCGAAGTTGGTGTCCTTGAAGAACCCGGTCAGTTCGGTGAGCTCCACGCCGAAACGGAGGTCGGGCTTATCCGAGCCGTACCGGGCCATGGCGTCGGCGTAGGTGATCCGCTGGATGGGAGTGGGGATCTCGACGTCGATCAGCTTCCACAGGGCCTTGAGGATGTTTTCGCCGAGGGCAATGATGTCGTCCTGGTCCACGAAGCTCGCTTCGATGTCCAGCTGGGTGAACTCCGGCTGCCGGTCGGCGCGGAAGTCCTCATCGCGGTAGCAGCGGGCAATCTGGTAATACTTCTCAAAGCCGCCCACCTGCAGGAGCTGTTTGAACAACTGCGGGGACTGCGGAAGGGCATACCAGGAACCCGGCGCCAGGCGGGCCGGGACCACGAAGTCGCGGGCGCCTTCGGGCGTGGACCGGGTGAGGGTGGGGGTTTCAACCTCCACGAAGCCGTCCTTGTGCAGCAGGTCGCGGGCCACACGGTTTGCCTCGGAACGCAGCCGGAGGTTTCGGGCGGGACCGGGCCGGCGCAGGTCCAGGTAACGGTGCTTCAGGCGTGCTTCCTCGCCCACTTCAACATGCTCGTCGATCTGGAACGGGAGCGGCTCGGAGGTGTTGAGGATGACCACCTTGTCCGCCATGACCTCGATCCCGCCGGTGGCCAGGGCAGGGTTCTCGTTGCCCTCGGGCCGCTTGGAGACGGTGCCGGTGACCTGCAGGACATACTCGTTGCGCAGGCCGTGGAAGACTTCTTCCTCGCGGACCACAACCTGGGCCACGCCGGAAGCATCGCGCAGGTCCACGAAGGCCACACCACCGTGATCACGACGGCGGCCCACCCAGCCGGCCAGGGTTACGGTTTGTCCAATGTGCTCGGAACGAAGGGATCCGAGGTCATGTGTGCGCAGCACAGCACGCCTTTCTGCGGGGTTACAGCGGGAAGTCGATCGGGAAGTTCAATAGGATCGTTGCAGGAACGATTCCGTTCGAGTTTACCCGCTGCCAAGGGACTGTCACCGCATGAGCGCACACCAGCAACTTCAACGCAGGCTCGGCACGTTCGACGCCACCGCCATCGGGCTGGGCTCAATGCTGGGAGCAGGGGTGTTCGTGGTGTTCGCCCCCGCGGCGGCGCTGGCCGGCCAGCTGCTGGCCCTGTCGGTGGTCATCGCCGGGGCGGTGGCCTACTGCAACGCCGTGGCTTCAGCCGCCCTTGCCGCGAAGTACCCCACCAGCGGGGGGACGTACGTTTATGGGCGCGAACAGCTGGGTAAGTGGCCGGGATTCCTTGCCGGCTGGGGCTTTGTGACCGGCAAGACGGCGTCCTGCGCTGCCATGGCCCTGACATTCGGCAGCTACATCTCGCCGCAGTACGCCGTGCCGGTGGCCGTGGCTGCCGTGGTGTCCCTGACCGGCGTGAACCTGCTGGGCATCACGCGGACGGCGCTGCTCACCAGGGTCCTGCTGTGCGTCGTCCTGGCCACCCTCAGCTTCGTGGCTGTTGCCGCAGCGGTCGGGCCGCACCCCGATGCGGGACCTGCCGGATCCGCGGACATGGCCTCCCCGGGGGGCGTGTTGCCCGCGGCAGGCCTGATGTTTTTCGCCTTTGCCGGCTACGCCCGGATTGCCACCCTCGGCGAGGAGGTCAAGGATCCTGCCCGCGCCATACCGCGTGCCATCCTTGCGGCCCTTGGGGGTGCCTTCGCCATCTACCTCACCCTGTCGCTGCTCCTGCTGAACCACCTTCCCGGCGGGCAGCTCGCTGCCGCCAGGACGCCGCTGCTCGACGCCGTGCTGCAGTCCGGGCTGGCGGCGGGGGCTCCCGCCGTCCAGGCAGGAGCCGCGGCGGCCTGCCTGGGCGCGCTCCTGGCACTCATCACCGGCGTCGGTCGCACCACCCTCGCCATGGCCAGGGAACGCGACCTGCCTGTACTTCTTGCGCGGGTCGGGGGAAAGCACACCGTGCCGTACGCCGCAGAACTCGCCGTGGCCGCCGTCGTCATCCTGCTGCTTGCCACCACGGACGTTATGACGGTGGTGGGCTTCTCCAGCTTTGGCGTACTGGTCTACTACGCTGTGGCGAACGCATCGGCGTACACGTTGCCGACGCACCCGGCATATGCGCCCAAGTGGCTCAACGCCGTCGGCTTCGTGGCCTGCCTGTTGCTGGCCTTCACCCTGCCGCCGGTCCCGGTACTGGCCATGGCCGGGGTCCTGGCCGCCGGCGTGGCGGGGCGGTGGCTGATGCTTCGGCTGCGCCGCTAAACGGACGCGGCGGCCCCTGCCGCCGTCAACACCTGTACTGCCAGGTCTTCCGACGGCGGCGTCCAGGTCTCCGGGGCTGCCACCACCTGTTCGCCGGTGCGGATGTCCTTGACCTGGTGTGTTCCGTCGTCGTCCGTGAACCACACAAAGGGGATGCCGCGGCGGTCGGCAAACTTGATCTGCTTGCCGAACTTTTCCGCTTTGGCTGCCACTTCGGTAGGAATGCCCCGGCTGCGCAGCTGGGCGGCCACGTCCTGGGCGGCATCCCAGCTGCCATCGTGGGTGAGGGCCACCAGCACCGCGGTGGGAACCGACCGTGACGCCCTCGCCAGGTCCTGGCTCAAAATGCGGGACACCAGCCGGGTGACGCCGATCGAAAGACCCACGCCCGGGAACTTCCGGTTTCCCTTCGACGCCAACGCGTCATACCGGCCGCCGGAGCAGATGGAACCGAGCTGTTCGTGGCCAACCAGGACGGTTTCCACCACTGTTCCGGTGTAATAGTCGAGGCCGCGGGCAATGCTGAGGTCAGCCACCACCTTGCCGGGGGCACGCTGGACAGCCGCCTCGATCACCTGTTCGAGCTCGCTCAGCCCTTCGTCGAGGAGTTCATTGCTGACCCCCAAAGCCTGGACCTGTGCCACGAACGAGGTGTCCTCGGTGCGGATTCCAGCCAACTGCAGGGCCTTCCGGGCCTGCTCGTCGGTGGCGCCCAGTTCCGTCTTCAGCAGTTCGGCAACCTTCGCCGCCCCGATCTTTTCGAGTTTGTCGATGCTCCGCAGCACCCCTGCGGTGTCGTCCAGCCCGATACCACGGTAAAAGCCTTCGGCGAGCTTCCTGTTGTTGATGCGCAGCCGGAAGTCAGGGATGGGGAGGGCGCTGAGCGCCTCGGCGATCACCAGCGCGATCTCTACGTCGTAGCGGAACGGCAGGTCGCCGTCACCCACCACGTCAATGTCCGCCTGGGTGAATTCGCGGGCGCGTCCCTCCTGGGGACGCTCGCCGCGCCAGACCTTCTGGATCTGGTACCGCCGGAAGGGGAACGCCAGGTAGCCGGCGTTTTCGACGACGTAGCGGGCAAACGGAACGGTGAGGTCGAAGTGCAGGGCAAGTGCGTGCGGATCGGCCTTGCCCTCCTTAACGGGGCTGGCGCCCTCATCATCCTGCAGCCGGCTGAGCCCGTAGACTTCCTTGTCGATTTCGCCCTTGCGCAGCAACTGGCCCACCGTCTCCACAGCGCGGGTCTCAATGGAGGAAAACCCGTGCAGTTCAAAAACGCGGCGCAGCGTATCCAGCACATGGAGCTCCACCAGCCGCTCCTCGGGAAGCCACTCGGGGAATCCGGACAGGGAGGCGGTGCGTGCCATGGTGGAGTTTCTCCTCTTGGTGAACGGTTGCCGGAACCTGCGTGGCAATCGGCCCGAAACGGGCTTGCGACGGCGGCAGTCCAGCCAGTCATGCATAAACTATGTGCGGCAGTCAGTTTATGCGTCATCCGCCGGCATCTCTAATGCAGCGGAGCGGCAGGGCTTGGCCGCCAACAACTGCTGACGCGGCCCCAAAGCCGCGCCTGCAGCAGCCCGACTATAAGGAGGACCCTTGGCGGCCAGTTCACGCAGTGCCCGCGAAACCAAACGGCGCATTCAGCAGATGGAAGCCAAGCGTGCCCTGCGGCGGGACCAGGAGGGCCGGCGCAAGCGTGACAACCTGATCGCCGCCGGTGCCGGGGCAACCGCAGTGGCCCTCGCCGTCGTACTCCAGCTCACTGCCTTCGCCGGCAACCCGACCGAGGATGAATTCGCTGCGGCGCAAGCCGGGTTGTCCAGCCCGCCCGCCACCGCCAGCCCTTCGGCGGCGCCGTCGGCCCAGGCAACGAACGGTCCCAACATTCCTGCGGCCGGCATCGCCGCCGGCAAGACCTTCACGGGCGAACTCGTCCTCAACGGCAGCCCGCTCGGTGTGGAGCTGGATGGGACCAGCGCGCCGCAGGCCGCCGCGGTCTTCAAGTCCCTCAGCGATGAGGGCTTCTACAACGGCAAGAACTGCCACCGGTTGACCACCGGTGAGGCATTCGGCGTCCTGCAATGCGGCTCGGCCACGGGCGACGGGCAGGGAGACCCGAATTACACGTGGGGGCCGCTCGAAAACACGCCGGCGGACAACAGCTATCCGGCGGGAACCATCGCTGTAGCCCGGACGGGCAACAACGCCTACGGGAACGGCACCCAGTTCTTCATCGTCTACAAGGACACCGTGATCCCGGCAGACAGCGCCGGAGGCTACACGGTGGTCGGAAAGGTGACGTCGGGGCTGGACCTGGTGTCGAAAGTGGCCGCTGCAGGGGTCACCCCGGGCAGCAGTGTCACAGACGGCGCGCCCGTTGAACCAGTCACGATAGACTCGTTTTCTCTGAAGTAGGAAGCCCGGCCGGCGCGGCCGCGGTGCAGTACGTGCGTATTTCCCTCCAAGCGAAAGACTTTTAGCGGTGACAGACAGTCAGAAATCCGACGAAACAGCAACAGACCTGGCCGAAGCGGCGGCACCCGCAGCCGGCGGTGAGGCCACTGAAGCGGCCGGCACCCCCGCTGCGGAGGCAACCGAAACCGGGGCCGCTGCAGAAGAACCAGCCGCCGGCGAGGCTCCAGCGGCCGAAACGCCGGCTGACGCTGCACCCGCACCTGCACCTGCACCTGCACCTGCGCCATCTCCAAGGTCAGTAGCGCCGTCTCCGGCCGCGTTTGCTTCCCGCCCCAAGCCTGCTGCCGCGGCCCCGGCCGCAGCAGCAGTACCGGCAGCCCCAACCACTTCCCTTGCGGAAGCCTCGAAGTGGGGTCGGGTTGAAGGCGACGGGTACGTCTTCCTGACCATTGACGCCAGCGAGCACGCCGTCGGGCAGTACCCGGGCGTGAGCGACGACGAAGCCCTCGCGTACTTCGCACGGAAATACGACGACGTCGTGGCCCAGATTGTGCTGCTCGAACAGCGCGTCAGCTCAAAGGCGCCCAGCACTGATATGCAGAAGACCGTGACACACCTGCGGGAGCAGCTTGCGGAGCGCAACATGGTGGGCGACCTGCGTTCTGCGGAGGCCCGGCTGGACAAGCTCTCCGAACAGATAGTTGAGCTGGAGAAAGCCGAGAAGGCAGAGCACGACGCCGTCCGCGCCTCTGAACTGGCGGCCCGCGAGGCTATCGTGGCGGAGGCCGAGCAAATCTCCGGCCAGGACCCGGCACAGACTCAGTGGAAGACCTCCAGCGCCAGGATGAACGAACTCTTTGAGAGCTGGAAAACAGCCCAGAAGAGCGGCGTACGCCTGGGCCGGAGCAACGAGGACGCCCTGTGGAAGAGGTTCCGCGCCGCCCGCACGGTTTTCGACCGCCACCGCCGCGCCTACTTCTCCCAGCTGGACAGCAACAATTCCGCTGCCAAGTCGGCCAAGGAAAAGCTGATCGCTGAAGCCGAAGCGCTGTCCAGCTCCACCGACTGGGGTTTCGCCGCCGGCGAGTACCGCAGGCTGATGGATCAGTGGAAGGCGTCACCGCGCGCCAGCCGCAAGGACGATGACGCGCTGTGGGCCCGTTTCCGTGCGGCGCAGGATGTGTTCTTCACGAACCGCCAGGCCGCCAACGACGAAATCGACCAGGAATACGCCGCCAACCTCACCGTCAAGGAAGCGCTCCTGGCAGAGGCCAACGCCATCCTTCCGGTGAAGGACCTCGCGGCGGCAAAGAAGGCACTGCAGTCCGTCCGCGACCGGTGGGAAGAAGCGGGCAAGGTTCCGCGGGCCGACATGGGACGCATCGAGGCTGGCCTGCGCAAGGTCGAAGACGCCGTCCGCAGCGCCGAGGACGAACAGTGGCAGCGCTCCAACCCGGAGCGGAAGGCGCGGACCAACAGCGCCCTCTCCCAGCTGGAATCCGCGATCGCCGGCCTGCAGGATGATCTCGCCAAGGCGGAGAAGAGCGGCGACCAGCGCAGGATCAAGACGGCCCGGGAGGCCCTCGAAGCACGCCAGGCATGGCTGGACCAGATCCAGCGCTCGGCCAGCGAGCTTTCCTGATACACCTGCCCTGACCAGCGGGCCCGGTTCCGGTTATCCACATAACCTGAACCGGGCCTGTGCCAGTTAACGGCCCCCGGTGCAGGATGGACGAATGGTGATTCCACCGGCTCCTCCGGGCCCCGATCATGCAGCTGCGGCAGACGCTTTGGCGCCCCGCTTTCCCGAACTCTATTCCCCGGACATGCCCTTCGCCTGGCCCGAGCTGCAGTCCCTCGCGGCGGACGGGCTGCTGGACAGGATCCACCACCGCGGCTATACACTGCCAGGGCTCCCGGCCTCTCCGCAGCTGCGGGCACGGGCGGCGGCGGGGGCGGTGCCCGCTTCGGTCCGCCAAAGGGTGGTTGCCGGCCGGATGACGGCCGCCTGGATCTACGGCTGTGCCAGTGAGCCGGACAGGCTGGCCCTCCTTGTGGATGCGACGCGGAGGGTCTCCAGCCTCCGGACCACAAGGGGATGCACCCTGCATGAGGTAAGGCTCGGGCCGTTCGATGTTGTCAGCCTCGGTGGCCTGATGGTCTCAAGCCCGTTGCGGACCGCCCTGGACATCGCCTTGCACGTGGACGCCGAGCGCGCCATCCCCACCCTGGAAAGACTGCTGGCGCGGCCCCAGAACGACGTCCGCCTGCGCCTGCTGGTCCTGGCAATAGAAGCCACGCCGCGGGTGCCCCACAAAAAGGCTGCCCTGGAAAAACTCGCTGCACTAGCTCCGGCGCTTGTTGCCGGTGGTCCGGTAGACGTCAAACACCCCGTCGATCCTGCGGACTGCACTGAGGACGTGGCTCAGGTACTTGGGGTCCCCCATCTCAAAGGCAAACTTTGAGATGGCCACCCTGTCCGTGGAGGTGTGCACACTGGCTGCCAAGATGTTCACGTGGTTCTCGGACAGGACCCGGGTGACGTCGGACAGCAGGGACTTGCGGTCCAGTGCCTCCACCTGGATCTCCACCAGGAAGACGCTGGACTGCGTCGGGGCCCAGTCCACGTCAACAATCCTGTCCGGCTGGTCCTTCAGGTCGGAGATGTTGGTGCAGTCGGTCCTGTGCACGGAGACTCCCGAGCCCCGGGTGACGAAACCGAGGATGGGATCCGGCGGGACCGGCGTGCAGCAGCGGGCCAGCTTCACCCAGACGTCGCCCACGCCACGGACCACCACGCCCGAGTCGGAGAAGCGGGCCTTGGTGACCTGGGTGGGAATGCTGACTTCGGCAATATCGTCGTCGGTGCTTTCATTGCCGCCGAGGCTCTCGACCAGCTTCTCCATGACCGACTGCGCGGACGTGTGGCCGTCACCGACGCCGGCGTACAGGCCGGAGATGTCGACGTACTTGAATTCCTCCGCCACCGCTGCGAGGGCCTCGTGGGTCATGAGCCGCTGCAGGGGAAGGTTCTGCTTCCGCATTGCACGGGTCAGCAGTTCCTTGCCGCGATCAATGGCTTCTTCGCGGCGTTCCTTGCTGAACCACTGGCGGATCTTGTTCCGGGCCCTGGCGCTCTTGACGAAGTGCTGCCAGTCCTGGCTCGGCCCTGCCCCCTCAGCCTTCGAGGTGAAGATCTCCACCCAGTCACCGTGGTTCAGTTCACTGTTGAGCGGAACCAGCTTGCCGTTGACCCTGGCGCCGATGGTGCGGTGGCCCACCTCGGTGTGCACGGCGTAGGCAAAGTCCACGGGGGTGGATCCCGCCGGCAGTGCCATGACCTCGCCCTTGGGGGTGAAGACAAAGACCTCCCGGGCGTTGATTTCGAAGCGGAGCGAATCAAGGAACTCGCCGGGATCGGAGGTTTCCTGCTGCCAGTCCACCAGGGAACGCAGCCAGCCCATG
The DNA here is from genome assembly GCF_050573415.1 of Paenarthrobacter sp. NEAU-H11. Lineage (NCBI taxonomy): Bacteria > Bacillati > Actinomycetota > Actinomycetes > Micrococcales > Micrococcaceae > Paenarthrobacter > Paenarthrobacter sp. NEAU-H11. The sequence continues at coordinate 263,491 of NZ_JBNZGA010000005.1, forward strand.
TCCCCGTCGCGGGGGCTGCCCGGGCCGACGGCCGTGCGGTTGGGCTGGTCCTTGTACTTCCAGTGTGCAGCGACGCCGTATTCAGCCCGGCGGTGCATTTCATGGGTGCGGATCTGGATTTCCACGGGTTTGCCGCCGGGCCCGATCACCGTGGTGTGCAGCGACTGGTACATGTTGAACTTGGGCATCGCGATGTAGTCCTTGAACCTGCCGGGCAGCGGGTTCCAGCGCGAATGCATGGTGCCCAGCGCGGCGTAACAGTCCCTGACCGAGTCCACCAGCACCCGGACACCCATGAGGTCGTTGATGTCGTCGAAGTCCTTATCGCGGACGATCATCTTCTGGTAGATGGAATAGTAGTGCTTCGGACGGCCAGTGATGGTCGCCTTGATCTTCGCGGCGCGCAGGTCTTCGGTGATCTGGTCCCGGATGACGCTCAGGCTCTTCTCCCGCTCGGGGGTCCGGTCCCCCACCATGCGGACAATTTCTTCGTACACCTTGGGATACAGCGCGGCGAAGGAAAGATCCTCCAGTTCCCACTTAATGGTGTTCATGCCCAGCCGGTGCGCCAGCGGGGCGAAAATTTCGAGGGTTTCGCGGGCCTTGCGGGCTGAGGATTCGGCCGACACGAAGCGCCAGGTCCGCGCGTTGTGCAGCCGGTCGGCCAGTTTGATCATCAGCACGCGGATGTCCTTGGCCATCGCCACAACCATCTTGCGGACGGTTTCGGACTGCGCCGCCTCGCCGAAGCTTACTTTGTCCAGCTTGGTCACGCCGTCCACCAGCATGGCAACTTCGGGCCCGAAGTCCCGCTTGAGGTCGGCGAGGGTGTAGGGGGTGTCCTCCACCGTGTCATGGAGCAGGGCGGCGGCAAGCGTTGTGCCGCTCAGGCCCAGTTCGGCGAGGATGGTGGCCACGGCCACCGGATGCGTGATGTAAGGATCGCCGCTTTTGCGCTTCTGCCCGCGGTGGCTCTGCTCAGCGACGTCGAACGCCCGCTGGATAAGGTCGAAGTCCTCTTTGGGATTGTTGGCCCGGACGGTCCTCAACAGTGGTTCAAGAATGGGTGAGTACGTGGCCGTGCTGCGCCCCGTCAGCCGGGCGAGCCTGGAGCGGGTGCGCTCCCTGCGGCCGGGGAATGTGGGACGGGACCCGGAGTTGTCGACCGGAACGAGCGGCCCGGGGCGCGCGGAGGCGGCCACCCCGGTCTGCATGCCGGGGGCAGGACTTTTGTCTCCTTGTGCCGTTGGCGCCGACGCCGAACGTTCTTCCAATGAAGTACCCCTCACCACCGTTTTAATTACTTCAGTCTATTCCCCGCGGCGGTGACTTTTATAACCGGCCCCTTAAACGCCGACGGGCCGGACAACGCCAGGTTCCTGGCGCCGTCCGGCCCCTGCTGAAAAGTCAGGCCTGGGCGGGCTCCGCAGCCGCGTTCCGCCCGGCGGTGGCACGCCTCTGCTCAACGCGCTTGGCCTGCCTGACGAGGTCAGGCTCATCCTGCCGCAGCCAGGCGTACATCGGGGCCGCCACGAAGATCGTGGCCGCCGTTCCGATGAGGATTCCGACGAACAGCGCAAGGGAAAGGTCGCGCAGGGTACCGGCGCCCAGGAGTCCGGCGCCGATGAAGAGGATGGCCCCCACGGGGAGGATTGCCACCATCATGGTGTTGATCGAGCGGACCAGGGTCTGGTTGACGGCGAGGTTGACCTCCTCGGCGAACGTCCGGCGGGTCGAGGCGTCCAGGTCCGCGGTGTTCTCGCGGATCTTGTCGAACACCACCACCGTGTCGTAGAGGGAGTAGCTGAGGACGGTCAGGAAACCGATGATGGCCGAAGGGGTAACCTCGAAGTCGCTGAGGGCGTAGACGCCGGCAGTGATGAACATCGTCACCGCCATGCCGGCAATTGCCGAGAGCGACATCTTCCACGTGCGGAAGTACAGGGCCATCAGCACGGCCGCGAGGAGCACGAAGACCACCAGGCCGATCAGCGCCTGCTTGGTGACATCGGCGCCCCAGGTGGGACCGACGAAGGTGGACGTCACCTCGTTCTCGGTGACACCGTACGCGCCGGTGAGTCCCTCCTTGATGCGAAGCGTCTCATCATCGGTGAGTTTGTCCGTTTGGATCCGCATGGTGGTGCCGGCGACGTTCGCCACGCGCGGGACACTGCCGGGCACCACATCGGTGACGGCCTTCTCCCCCACGGCTGCATCCGTGGTCTGCACGTTGGAGACCGTGAACTCCGATCCGCCGCGGAACTCGATGCCAAGGTTGAAGCCGCCCTTGGCCACCGGGATGAGAATGGACAGCGCAACAGCCACCGCCGCAATGATGAACCAGAGTTTCTTGGCGCCGACAAAGTTGTAGGAGCGTTTGCCGGTGTAGAGCTCGTTGCCGAAGTTGGCGAAGCCTGACATTACTTGTTCTCCTTCGCTGCGGACTTCGAGGAGCCTGCAAGCTGCTCCTGCTTCTCCGCCAGTCGGCGTTCCGCAATGGTCATCCTGCGTTCGGCTTCCGCTGCCGCGCCGGCGTTCTTGGTGCGGACCAGGGCCGGCTTGGCGTCCGGGGTACGGACACGCCCGGCACCGCGGTAGAGCGGGACGGCACCGAGGCGCTTGGGATCGAGGCCGGACAGCGGGTGGCCCTCGCCGAAGAACCTGGTGCGGGCCAGGAGCTGCAGCGTGGGGTGGGTGAACATGAACACGACGATGAGGTCGGCGATGGCCGTCAGGCCGAGGGTGAAGGCGAACCCGCGCACGTTGCCCACGGCCACGAAGTACAGGACCAGGGCTGCCAGCAGGTTGACGGCCTTGGAGGCCAGGACGGTCCGCTTGGCCCGCTTCCAGCCGTTTTCGACGGCGGAAACCAGGCCGCGGCCTTCACGGAGCTCATCCCTGATCCGCTCGAAGTAGACGATGAACGAGTCGGCCGTCTGGCCGATGGCCACGATGATGCCCGCCACGCCGGCCAGGGACAGGCGGTAGTTCTCCGTCCAGCCCAGGATGGCGATGGCGAGGTACGTGAGGATGCCGGCCACCACCAGCGACGCGATGGTCACGAAGCCCAGCGCCCGGTACTGGAACAGGGAGTAGACCACCACGAGCAGGAGTCCGATAAGGCCCGCGAGGAGGCCCATCCGCAGCTGTTCCCCGCCCAGGGTGGCGGAAATCTGCTGTTCGCTTTGGATTTCGAAACTGATGGGCAGGGCGCCGAACCGGAGTTGGTCGGACAGGGCCTTGGCACTTTGTTCGGTGAACCCTCCGGTGATCTGCGGGCGTCCGTCGGTGATGACCGCAAGGGACCGGGGCGCGGAAATGACCTGGTCATCAAGAACAATGGCGAACTGGGCCTTGGGGTCGTTGCCTGCGTCACCGCCGGCGGCCACGTAGAACTGGTTCAGGCGTTCCGTGACCTCCTTGAACTTGGCTGTTCCCTCGTCGTCGAACTGGATATTGACCGCCCAGTCGTTCGTGACGGCACCCTGCGCACCCTGCTGGAGCTGGAAGGAGGACGTGACGATGTTGCTGCCCTTGACCTCCACCGGGCCGAGGATGTACTTGATGGCAGGGGTGGAGTCGGTGGCAGGCTCGCAAGTCACCAGCGGCTTGGCCGGGTCCGAGCGTTCCTGCTTGTCCTGGGCAGGGTTGTCGCAGTCCAGCGTCTCGAACTGGCGGTAGACCTCAGGGGTGATCCAGTTCGTGTCGCTGCTGTTGGCAGGTTCCGCCGTCGGCTTTGGCAGCTGGTCCTCGGGCGCCCGCTGCTCCTCCGGCACCGGTGCACCTGCTCCGGCGAGCAGGACGGGGCGGAAGTTCATGTCCGCCGAGGCCTGGATCAGGTCTCGGGTCTGGCTCGAGGGGGTGCCGGGAAGGCTGACCACCACGTTGCGCCCGGACTGGGTGCTGATCTCAGCCTCGGCAACACCTGAACCGTCAACACGCTGGCGGATGATCGCCACGGCCTGGTTGAGCTGTTCCTCATTGATGTCCGAGCCGCCCTCGACCTTCGGCGCCAGGATCATCTGGGTGCCGCCTTCGAGGTCCAGGGCCAGTTTGGGTGCCCAGCTTGCCTGTCCGGCAAGGGTGCCTCCGGCCAGGACGGCAGTTAGTGCGGCGAGGATTACACCGAGCCAGACCAGGACCCGGAGGCCTGGTTTTTTGGGGCCAGTTCGTGCCATTGTCGATCTTTCTCTTATTCACGGAGGAACCGCCGGTGCCTGCCGTGCTTGCACCGGCGGCGGTCCGCAGCGGTAGAGGTTGTTGGGAAGCAGCGGGGACTAGCTGTCCTTCTTGCCCTCGTCATTGAGGCGCTGCGGGGTTTCGTCCGGTGTCTCCGCCGTCGCAGCGGTGCTGCCGCCTTCGGACGCCGTCAGGGAGGAAGCATCGTCCGGCACGGCCGGGGAAACAACCTCGGGCTCGGCTGCCACCGCGGGTTCCACAATCTTGGTGACGGCCTGGCGGTGCACGGTTGCGAGGTTGCCCGGCGACAGTTCCAGGGTGACCTTGTTTTCCTCCTCGTCGATGGCCACGATGCGGCCGAACAGGCCGAAGCTGGTCATTACCTCCACGCCCGGGCCGAACTTCGACTGGAGCTCCGCCTGCTGCTGCTGCGTCTTCTTGTTGCGGCGGAACATCATGAAGATGAAGACGCCGAGCATGACGAACAGGAGAATTGACATTGGATCCAAGGGGAATTCCGTCCTTTATTTACATAGCTGATTTTCCAGCAACTTCGGCTTCGCTCCGGCCGGGGCAGGACAGTAAGGCAGGCAAAAGCCTGTCGGGTTCCCTTCCCCAGCGACGCAGGAGGCCGGTGGCCGCCCACGAAACAAAGACCCGAACGTGCCGAGCGTCATACCAGTCTAAAGGGAAAAGCTGAACGCAGCCTGCCTATGGGCCCTCCGGGGCCCAGCCGCCCGCGGGTTCGGCGTCCCCGGCCGGTTCGAACAGGTCCAGCTGCTCCTGCGCGAAGACTCCTGACGGAATGGCATAGCCGAGGTGCGTCCAGGCGGGAGCCATGGCTATCCTGCCCCGGGGGGTGCGGCCCAGGAGTCCTTCCCGTACCAGGAAGGGCTCCGCGACCGTTTCCACTGTTTCGGTTTCTTCGCCGACGGCGATCGCGAGCGTGGACAGCCCCACGGGCCCGCCGCCGAATTTGGTGATGAGTGCTTCAAGGACGGCGCGGTCAAGCCGGTCCAGGCCCTTCTTGTCCACCTCGTACATGTCCAGGGCAGCGGACGCCGCCCGCGCGTCAATCTGCTCAATTCCGTGGACCAGGGCCCAGTCCCGCACTCGCCGCAGCAACCTGTTGGCAATACGGGGGGTGCCCCGGGATCGTCCCGCTATTTCGCTGAAACCGGCGGAATTGACTTTGAGGTCCAGCAGGCCGGCAGAGCGGCGCAGCACGAGTTCGAGCTCGGGGACGGAGTAGAACTCCAGGTGGCCGGTGAATCCGAACCGGTCGCGCAAGGGCCCGGGCAGCAGGCCGGCGCGGGTGGTGGCGCCCACCAGGGTGAAAGGCGGCAGCTCGAGCGGGATTGCGGTGGCACCTGCGCCCTTGCCCACCACGATGTCCACCCGGAAATCCTCCATGGCCATGTACAGCATCTCTTCCGCCGGCCGGGACATGCGGTGGATCTCGTCCAGGAACAAGACCTCGCCCTCGGAAAGGGAGGACAGTATGGCGGCGAGGTCTCCAGCGTGCTGGATAGCGGGACCGCTGCTGATCCGCAGCGGGGCGCTCATTTCGGACGCAACGATCATGGCGAGGGTCGTTTTACCCAGGCCTGGCGGGCCCGAGAACAGCACGTGGTCCGCGCTGCGGCCGCGCATCCGTGACGCCTTCAGCACCAGGGACAGCTGTTTCCGCACCCGGTGCTGGCCCACGAAGTCATCGAGGTTCTTGGGCCTGAGCGCTGCCTCAATGGCCCGCTCCTCAGGTTCCTCGCCCGCGGCCACGAGGGACGGTTCAGCCACGGCTGCCTACCCGGTTGCCGGCGCGCGCGCCGTCCTGGCCCAGCCACCGGAGGGTAGTGCGCAGGATCTCCGGCACGTTGCCGCGGAAGGAAACCTCGGGCTCGTCCGCCAGGGCTCTGTCGATGCTTGCCGAGGCGTCCTTCTCGGACCAGCCCAGGCTCGTCATCGCGGCTACCACCTGCGGTTTCCAGGCGGCCTCAGCTGCCGTGGACGCCGCGGCGGCACCCGCGGTGCCGTGCGGCACAAGTTTTCCGGCCAGCTCCAGCACGATCCGCCCGGCCACCTTGGGACCGATGCCCGGCACCTTGGTGAACGTCTTGCTGTCCCCGGTGTGCGCGGCCACCCGGATGCCCTCCGGTTCGTGCACGGCCAGGACAGCCAGCGCCAGCCGGGGGCCAACCCCGCTCACGCTGAGCAGGACATCGAAAACCTCACGCTCGTCGTCGGACGCGAAACCGAAAAGGGTGAGCGAATCCTCCCGCACAATCAACGAGGTGAAGAGCTGGCCCTCTTCCCCGGCCCGAAGCCGGCTCAGGGTTTGCGGGGTGGCGTTGACGCTCATGCCCGCACCGTTGAGGTCAATGACAGCCGTGGAAAGACCCACGTGCGCTACCGTCCCGCGTAGGAAACTGATCAAGGCCGGGCTCCTGGTGTATTGCCGGGCTCCAGGGAGCAGGACCGGCTATCCGAACATATCTACGAATACCCTAGCAAGCCGCCGGGACAATCAGCGTGCGCGGCGCGCCTTTGCTTCCGCCTCGGCCCAGGCCCGCTGGGCGGAAGTGAGCGATGAACTGCCGGGTCCGGTGGTGACTGCACCCTTGTTGGAGGTGCCGCTGCCTGACCGCCAGGCGTGGGTGATGGCCAGCGCCAGGGCGTCGGCCGCATCCGCAGGCCGTGGCGGCGCATCGAGGCGAAGGATCTTGGTGACCAGCTTCGTCACGGCATCCTTGTTGGCGGAACCGCTGCCGGTGACGGCCGCCTTGACCTCCGACGGCGTATGCAGGGCCACCGGGATCCCCCGTCGGGCAGCGGCGGCGATCACCACGCCCGACGCCTGGGCCACGCCCATCACCGTGCTGACGTTCAGTTGGGAAAAGACGCGCTCGACGGCGAGGACCTGCGGTTCATAACGGTCCAGCCATTCATCGATCGAGGTGGCTATGACCAGGAGCCGCTGGTCGAGGCTTTCGTCGGGCGAGGTGCCCACGACGCCCACCGCAACCATGGTGGCCCGCCGGTTCCGTTCCACGTCCACCACGCCGATCCCGCATCGGGTCAGGCCCGGGTCCACCCCGAGGACGCGCAGCGTCACGGTTGGGCGGGTGCGGCGGGCGGGCGGTACGTCACTCAGATTCCAGGGCGGCCTGGACGTCGTCGCTGAGGTCGGCGTTGCTGTAGACGTTCTGGACGTCGTCGAGGTCTTCCAGCGCGTCAACGAGCTTCATGAACTTCCTGGCTGCTTCCAGATCCAGGGGAACTTCCATGGACGGAACGAACTCAGCCTCATCAGTGTCGTACTCGATGCCGGCCTCCTTCAGGGCGTCGCGGACGGCCTGAAGGTCCTTGGGGTCTGAGTGGATCTCGAAGGTTTCGCCGTTGTCCTTGACTTCCTCGGCTCCGGCGTCCAGGACAGCCATCAGGACGTCGTCCTCGGTCAGGTCCTTCTTGGGCAGCGTCACCACGCCCTTGCGGCTGAACAGGTAGCTTACCGAGCCGGGATCGGCAATGGTGCCGCCGTTGCGGGAGATCGCGAGGCGGACCTCGGAGGCGGCGCGGTTCTTGTTGTCCGTGAGGCATTCGATCAGCAGGGCGGAACCCTGCGGGCCGCGGCATTCGTACATGATCTCTGTGTAATCGACCACTTCACCGGTGAGCCCGGCCCCGCGCTTGATGGCACGGTCGATGTTGTCGGCCGGGACAGACGTCTTCTTCGCTTTGGTGACGGCGAGTTCCAAGCCCGGGTTGCCTTGCAGGTCAGGGCCGCCCATGCGCGCGGCAACTTCAATATTCTTGATCAGCTTGGCAAACGACTTGGCGCGCCGGCTATCGAGGATGGCCTTCTTGTGCTTGGTCGTTGCCCATTTGGAGTGGCCTGACATGCTCTACGCTTCTCCTCTGATCATGCGGATAAAAAGTTCGTGTACGCGTTTCTCCCCAGTCACTTCCGGGTGGAAGGAGGTGGCCAGCAACTGGCCGGAACGCACTGCAACAATTCTAGCCGTCCCGGGCAGCGGGACCGCGTGGGACGCGTGTTCCGGGTCGGCCGGCTCAACCTGGGCAAGGATTTCGACGCCGGGACCCACCCTCTCCACCCAGGGCCCCCGGATGAACACGGCATGGACGGGCGGGACGCCGTCTTCCGTTGCGCTGAATTCAAGGCCTTTGAACTCCAGGTCCGTCTCGAAGGACTCGCGCTGCCGGCCGAAGGCGTTGCGGCGGACGGTGATGTCCAGGCCGCCGAAGGTCTGCTGCGGTGCCCCGGACAGGTCCGTCGCGGGATCGGCAATGTCGTCGGCAAGCAGGATCATCCCCGCACATGAGCCATAGACGGGCAGGCCTTCGGCGATGCGTTCCCGCAGCGGTTCGGCCAGATCAAAGGCGCGCGCCAGCTTGTCGATTGCAGTGGACTCGCCGCCCGGAATCACCAGCCCGTCCAACCCGTCCAGTTCCTTCGGGCGGCGGACGCCCACAGCCTGGGCACCCGTCCGTTCGATCGCACGGAGGTGCTCGCGGAAGTCGCCCTGGAGCGCCAGCACACCGATCCGAAGGCCGGCGCCCGGGCGCGCAGAATCAGCTGAAGGGGAATTTGCCATCCACCCAGCATAAGCGCCCAAACCATCCTGCCTGGCTCCTAGCAGGCGCCTGGCGGAGGTTGCATGCCGTTGCTGGGATATATTCAAAACATGCTCTACTTCAGTGTTCCGCTCGGCAAGCTGGTCCGCCGCGTCTCCCGGCTCAGGGGTGGCGGGTCCGCCCTGCCGGGGCTGGTGGTTGAAAAAATCGACCCCGGCTTCATGCGGCGGACGCTCACCACGCTCCCCCACGGCGTCGCCGTCGTCAGCGGCACCAACGGCAAGACCACCACCACCAAAATGGTGGTGGAGCTGCTGGAAAGCCAGGGCCTCAAGGTCTTCACCAACCGCACGGGGAGCAACTTCACCCGCGGTGTGGCCGCAGCCCTGCTGGGCGAGGTGGATTGGCGCGGCCGGCTCGACGCCGACGTCGCGGTCCTGGAACTCGACGAAGCCCACGCCGTGCACTTCGTCAACAGCGTGCCGCCGCGCTACTGCCTGCTGCTGAACGTCCTCCGCGACCAGCTGGACCGCTTTGGTGAAATCGACAAGACGGCCCAACTGCTCCAGCACATCGCTGCCAAGACCACCGGGACGGTGGTGCTGAACCGTGAGGATCCCAGGGTGGCCCGGATCGCCGAAACGCTGACCGGCCAGGACGTCAAATACTTCGGCCTGGACGATTCGCTCCTGGGCACCTTCCCCAACGACGATGATATGCGGGCCGCTCCCGGCAGTCCCGCCCCGGCGGGCCTGCCGGAGAAGCCCGCTGCCGACGTCGTCCTTCGCAAGGTGGGCGCGGACACGGCCGAGTTCGAGTACGACGGCGTCACGGTCAGCACAGGCATGAAGCTTCGGGGTGTCTACAACATCTTTAATGCGGCCGCGGCGCTGACGCTCGCGCGGAGCATCTGCGGCAGCGGCGCCGCCACGGCCAACCATGAGACCCTGTTGGATGCGCTGTCCCACGTGGCACCGGCATTCGGACGCGGGGAAAGCCTTACCGTGGACGGCCAGCCCCTGGACCTGGTCCTGGTCAAGAACCCGAGCGGCTTCCGGCTCGGCCTGAAGTCCTTCCCGGCCGGAGGCTACGCCACCATGATCGCCATCAATGACAACTATGCGGACGGCCGGGATATGTCGTGGCTGTGGGATGTTGAGTTCGATTCCCTGCGGGAAGGCGGGGTGGACCAGCTGACCGGGTCCCGCGCCTATGACATGGCCCTCCGGCTGCAATACGACGACGTCCCCGTCGGCAGTGTGCAGACGGACATTGCGCCGGCCCTTGCAGCCTTCATCCGGGAAGCCCGGGGAAAGCCGAAGCGCATCTTCTGCACCTACACCGCCATGCTGGCCATCCGCCGTGAACTGTCCAAAATCACCACCGTGGAGGTTGTCTCTTGAGCCAGGCAGGTGCGGACCCCGCACGGGAGAACTCTGAGAGCAAGGGCACCCTCCGCGTGGTGCAGCTCTACCCGCGGGACATGAACATCTACGGCGACTGGGGCAATGCCCTGGTCCTGCAGCAGCGGATCAGGTGGCACGGCTACACTCCGGAGCTGGTCGAGTACAACGTGGGGGATCCGTTCCCCGACGGCGTGGACATTATCGTGGGCGGCGGCGGCCAGGACAGCGGCCAGCTGGTGATCCAGGACGACCTGCAGTCGCGGGCCGGAGTACTGAAGGACCTGGCTGAGGACGGTGCGCCGATGCTTGTCATCTGTGGGCTGTACCAGCTCTTCGGACACTTCTTCAAGACCCGCACAGGCGCCGTGATCCCGGGCATCGGCATCCTGGACGTGGAAACCCACGGGACGGACGAACGCCTGATCGGCAACGTCAAGGTCTCCACCCCGGAGTTCGGCGAAGTCCTGGGTTATGAGAACCACAGCGGCCAGACCACCCTTGGCAGCGGCGTGCGGCCTTTGGGCTCCACCCCGAAGGGTATGGGCAACAACAGCAGTGACGGCCACGAGGGTGCCCGCTACCGCAATATAGTGGCCAGCTACCTGCACGGCTCCCTCCTGCCCAAGAATCCGGCCATCGCGGACTTCCTGATCCGCACGGCAGCGGAGCGCAAGTACGGCAGCTTTGTTCCGGGCCATCCGGATGACCACTACGCGGAACTGGCCAGGGAACACGCGGCGCGGCGCCCTCGCTGACCCGGGGCGGGACAGTCAGCGCTCAGCGCCAGTTAAAGTACTCACGGTGTATGTTCGCCCGGCGGACACCGGCGGCGCGAAAAGCCTTCCCAAACTGGCGGAGCATCTTGTCCGGACCTCCCATGAAGACAGACAAGCGGCGAGGTTCCACGGCTACGGAGCCAAGGACCATCTCAGGAGTCAGCCTCCCGTCCGTATCCGTGTCCACGAAATGGACCGTAAGGCCAGGGTGGGCCCTGGCGATACCTGCGATTTCTTGGGCAAAGGGCGACGTGCCTGATGAGGTGACGAACAGATCGACGGTGCCCTCCAGCTTTCCTTCCAGGGAACGCAGCCAGCTAAGGAACGGGGTGATCCCCACGCCTCCTGCTATCCAGACCTGGTGCCCGGTCCCGGCGTCGCGGTCGAAGCGGCCATAGGGTCCGCTGACTACCGCCGGCATGCCGGGGAGCACCGCGTCGGGCATGCCGGCGGTGTGATCACCCAGGGCCTTGACCGTGATGCGTATCCGGCGCTCCCGGACGGAGCCCGAGATCGAAAATGGATGCCGCTGCCATCCTTGCTTCGTCTCCAGATAGATCATGGCGAACTGGCCTGGTTTGAACTTCAGCGGCCTTCCCAGTGGCAGGAGGCTAACCTCCACCAGGCCCGGCGCCACGATGTCGACGCGTTCCACCTGGTAATCGTGGTGGGGCAGGAAGTGCCGCGCCAGGAGTTCCCGGTAGGCGTAGAAGGCAAGTCCCGTGCCGCCGATGGCCACGTAGCTCCAGCGCAATCCTGGTACCGCATCGAAGGCGCTGGCGTCCAAAAGGCCATGCAGAAAGCCGGCAGCGACAAAAAGTCCTGTCAGGCGGTGGAAGCCGCGCCACCGTTCATAGCCTCCAAGCAGGCGCCGAAGAAGCCGCACAGGCCAGGCTTCGCGGAAGTCGAGCACCATCCGCCGGACAGGGGCAGGCAGCATGGTGCGCCAGCGAGGCAGGACGGCCCAGACCACCAGGGCGGCAAGCCCGGTTGCGGCGATGACGGCCAGCGCCTTGCCCACGCTGGTGGCAGCGGGGTTGGCGGCAAGTTGGATGTGGGGCACCAGGAGCAGGCTTCCGGTAATCGCAAGGCGGCGGTGCCAGATGGCGGCGTGGTCAATGCCACCGAAGATGTGCTCCACCTGCGGAAGCGTACTGATCAGGACCAACGCTATGGAAAAGAGCAGGATGGACTCGCCACCAAAGAGTTGTCCCAGGTAGCCCGGCACAGCCTCCCCTCCGGGCCGCATCAGGTACCAAAGGACTGCATAGGCCGCGGAAAAGCCCATAATGCCGGCGGGCCCGGTCCACCGCACGGGGAGGCCAGGATGCCCGGCCACTCTTCCTGACTCCGGCTGCGGGTTCACCACGGATCACGGCTCCTTCGTTACCAGGAGTTCGTGGGCGCCGGCGGACGGGGCGTCCATGGACTCGACCACCCCCAGAGTACGCTCCCTGGTCGCGGCGTCGGCTTCCGGCCCGGCACAGGGCCCCTGCGGCGCGTCGGAGGCCACCGAACACCAGCGGTAGGGATCCCGGACAATAACCGAAGGAGCCCAGGCCAGGTCCGTGGCTGACCACCTGCCCGACGTGTCCTGGCCGAACTGTACCCTGACCAGCAGGCCCTCATTGTTGACCACATACCACGGGGAAAGTTCCGTGATGGCGTTGCCCAGCCCGTACACGATCCAGGTGCCCTTGTAATTTTCAATGGGCTGCACGGCGTGCGCGTGGTGTCCGTAGACCAGGTTGAACTGGCCGCTGTCCGCCAGGGCACGCGCCACCTCCCGCTGCTGGACGTTGGGTTCACTGGCGTATTCGTCCCCCGCATGCATGGCCGCCAGCACGATGTCCGCCCCCTGCGCCCGCGCTTTCTCCGCCTTGGCGATCATGGTGGGGGCATCGAGCATGTCCACCTGCCAGGGATGGTCCGGAACCAGCCCGTTCAGCCCATAGGTTCCCTGGACAACAGCGATCTTTGCCGCCGCCGTCTGCATAATGAGGATCTTTTGGGACTCGGTTTCGGTCCGGTAGGAGCCTGTGTGTTTGAGGCCGGTGGCGTCCAGGGTATCCAGGGTTCGCAGCAGTCCGTCCGTCCCGCGGTCGATGGTGTGGTTGCTGCCCGTTGTGCAGGCCTGGTAGCCGACCTCTTTTGAGGCGGTAATGATCTGCGGCGGAACGTTGAAGGAGGGATAGGCCGAGAACGGGCCGTCCGGACCGGATACGGGAGTTTCCAGGTGGCAGATGGCGAGGTCGCTGTTGTTGATGTACCTGCGCTGGCCTTCCAGGAGCGGCACGAAGTCCATTCCCGGCTTGCCTGCGGCCGCCGCGTCGTGCTGTCCCTGCTGCCACAGCTGCGCGTGCACCAGCATGTCTCCGGTGACCAGCACCGAAGTGCAGCGGAGCACGGGGCAGGCAGGCCCTTTGCCGGGGGTCGGGGTGGGTGTCGGTGTGGACGGCGGAGCAGGGGTTGTGGCCGTCACGGGACCAGAACTGCCGGAACCGCCCGCTGCCGGACCCGCCCCGGCGGAAGCGGAGTTTCCCGCCCGGGCCGTGGACCCGTCCTGCTCCGCCAACAGGCCGCAGCCTGCCACGGCCCCTGCCAGGAGCACCGAAACGGCCAAGGCCGAAGCGGAAGCATGGGCGCGGATATGCACCGGCCCCCTGCCGGATATGGTCCCCATAGCTGCCATTGTAGGGACGGCGGCGTGGCGTGGCGCACATTGAGAAGCGTGGCCTGCTGTGAAAGGTTTTAGTTCATGACCAACCCCCTTCTGGCGCCCAGTCCCCTACCGTACGGGCTTCCGCCCTTCGCCGGGATCGAACCCGCCCACTACGAGCAAGCCATCGAAGCGGGCCTCGCCGAACACCTGGCCGAGATCCAGGGAATCGTGGACACCCCGGCACCGGCCACCTTCGACAACACGGCGCTGGCGATGGAGCGCTCCGGCCGCCTGCTGGACCGGGCCGCCGCGTCCTTCTTCACACTGGTGTCAGCGGACGCGTCGGACCGGATCCGGGACCTCGAAACGAAACTTTCCCCGCTCTTCTCAGCCCACCAGGACGAGATCTTCCTGAACCGCGGACTTTTCGAGCGCTTTGCCGCCATCGATACGGCCCAATGTGATGCCGAGTCCACCCGGCTGGTGGAGGAATACCTCAGGGAATTCCGGCAGTCCGGCATCCAGCTTGACGGCCCGGGCCAGGAGAGGCTCCGCGCTATCAACGCCGAACTCTCACAGCTGGGCACGGAGTTCGGACAGCGGGTCAAGGACGGAATGAAGTCGGCCGCCATCCTGCTTGACCATGCCGGGGATCTGGCCGGCCTGCCGGCGGATGACATTGCCAGCGCTGCCGAGGCCGCCCGCGCGGCCGGCCATGACGGGAAGTTCCTGCTGACGCTGATCCAGCCCAGCAACCAGCCCGCCCTGGCCGCCCTCGAAAACCGCGACGTCCGCCGTCGGCTCTTCGAAGCCTCCGTAGCCCGGGGCAGCAGCGGCGGCAGCCTCGACGTGCTGGACCTGGCAACATCAATGGCGCGGCTCCGCGCCGAGAAGGCATCGCTGCTCGGCTTTGCCAACTACGCCGAGCTGGTGGTGGACCGCCAAACTGCTCCGGACTTCGAATCGGTCCAGGCCATGCTTAGCCGCATGGCCCCGGCAGCGGTGCGGAACGCGGACGCCGAAGCGGCGGCGCTGGCCGAGGCTGCGGGCCATCCGCTGGAGGCCTGGGACTGGGCCTTCTACTCCGCCAGGGTCCGCCGCGGGAAGTATGCGGTGGACGAACAGGCACTGCGTCCCTATTTCGAACTTGACCGGGTCCTGGCCGACGGGGTTTTCTTCGCCGCCACATCCCTGTACGGCATCACGTTCCACGAGCGGGACGACCTCTCCGGCTACCACCCTGATGTACGCATTTGGGAGGTCCGGGACGAGGACGGTGAGGGACTGGGCCTGTTCCTGGGCGACTACTACACCCGCGAGTCAAAGCGTGGCGGGGCCTGGATGAATTCCCTGGTTGAACAGTCGGCGCTGCTGGGAACCAAGCCTGTTGTCATCAACAACCTGAACATCTCCAAGCCGCCGGCCGGCGAGCCAACCCTGCTGACCCTGGACGAGCTGCGGACCACGTTCCACGAATTCGGCCACGCCCTGCACGGGCTCTTCTCCAACGTTACGTACCCGCGGTTTTCCGGCACGTCAGTTCCCCGCGACTTCGTTGAGTACCCGTCCCAAGTCAATGAAATGTGGATCATGTGGCCCGAAGTCCTGGAAAATTATGCGCGCCACCACGCCACCGGTGAGCCGCTGCCGGCCGCCGTCGTGGAAAAGCTCAACGAATCCCGGCTGTGGGGCGAGGGTTTTGCCACCACCGAGTACCTGGGCGCGGCCTTGCTGGACCTTGCCTGGCATGTCCTCGGGGCCGGCGATGTTCCGGAAGACGCCCTGGCTTTCGAAGACAAGGCCCTCGCTGCCGCGGGAATCGCCCACGCCCTGATTCCGCCGCGCTACCGCACCGGCTACTTCCAGCACGTCTTCGCAGGCGCAGGGTACGCAGCAGGCTACTACTCCTACATCTGGAGCGAGGTCCTGGACGCGGAAACGGTGGACTGGTTCACCGAAAACGGCGGCCTGACACGCGCGAACGGCCAGCGCTTCCGCCAGGAGCTGCTGTCACGAGGTAACAGCCGGGACCCCCTGGAATCCTTCCGCAGCCTCCGCGGCCGCGACGCCCGCCTGGAACCGCTGCTGAAGCGCCGCGGCCTGGAATAAGGGTTTCCAAGTAGGTAGCGCTAAGTGTCGTTTTGAACCTCCAAAACGACACTTAGCGCTACCTACTTGGGATAAACGAACGACGGCGGCGGGTCACCTTCCCGGGTGACCCGCCGCCGTCGTACTGCTTTTGAAGCTGTTACCAGCCGCGCTCGGCGAGGCGGTGGGGCTGGGGGATCTCGTCGACGTTGATGCCCACCATGGCTTCGCCGAGGCCCCGGGAGGCCTTGGCGATGACGTCGGGGTCATCGAAGAAGGTGGTGGCCTTCACGACGGCGGCGGCGCGCTGGGCCGGGTTGCCGGACTTGAAGATGCCCGAGCCGACGAACACGCCGTCAGCGCCGA